>JAICGL010000857.1 GCA_025923175.1 Acidimicrobiia bacterium | reverse complement strand
TGCCGAAAGGAGGGTTGTCCCCCTCTCACCAGGACGAGGAGCTGTGCCGTGGCAAAGATCCCTGGCCCCGACCCCAGCCGGAAGCAGAACGCAGACGGCCCGAACCAGCCCGGTGGGCCGGCTGCCAATCAGCCCGCGCCGTTCCTCCAGAACCGCCGCAATCAGATTCTCGTCGCCGTCGGGCTACTGGCGTTCCTCGTCATCCTCCCGCTCTTCGGGATGAGCAGCGCGCCGACCGACGACAAGCAGCTCTCCGACGTCCTCGCCGCACTGCCCACCGGTCAGTTCGAGGACCACAAGATCACCACGGCCGTCCTCGACGACGACAACCGCGTCCTCCAGCTGACCCTGGACAACGGCGACGAGTTCGAGACCTCGTACCCGAACCAGTACGGCACGGAGCTGGTCAAGCAGCTTCAGACGGCGGCCATCCCCTTCACCACCGAGCCGATCGCCAAGGCCTCCCCCATCGGTGCCGTGGCAGCGATGTTCCTGCCCGTGCTGATGATCATCGGCTTCTTCGTGTGGATGTCGAAGAAGGGCGGTGCCATGGGCATGAGCGGCGCCACCAACGCCAAGGCCTTCACCGCCACCAAGGCCGAGCTCCCCGAGCCGCCCGACGCCCGCTTCAACGACGTGGTCGGCTGCGACGAGGCCGTCGAAGAGCTCTCCGAGATCGTCTCGTTCCTCCACGACCCGACCCACTTCGAGGCGGCCGGCGCCAAGATGCCGCGTGGCTTCCTCCTGGTCGGCCCTCCGGGCACCGGCAAGACCCTCCTGGCCCGGGCCGTGGCCGGTGAGGCCGGCGTGCCCTTCTACTCGGCGGCCGGCTCCGACTTCTCCGAGATGTTCGTCGGTGTGGGCGCCGCCCGGGTGCGCGACCTCTTCGCCAAGGCCAAGAAGACCGGCGGCATCGTGTTCCTCGACGAGATCGACTCCGTCGGCCGCGCCCGGAACGGCAGCGCCCAGGGCGGCGGCGCCAACGACGAGCGTGAGTCGACCCTCAATGCCCTTCTCGTGGAGATGGACGGGTTCGCCAAGGACGCCAACGTCGTCGTCGTGGCCGCCACCAACCGGCCCGACATCCTCGACCCCGCCCTCACCCGGGCCGGTCGCTTCGACCGCCAGGTGACGGTGGCCCCGCCCGACCGCCGGGGCCGCACCCGCCTGCTCGACCTCTACGCCCAGGACCGGAGGATGGGTGACGACGTCGACTTCGTCGCCCTGGCCCGGCGCACGCCCGGCCTCACCGGCGCCGACATCTGCAACCTGGTCAACCAGGCCGCCCTCGAGGCCGCCCGGGCCAAGCGCAACGTCATCAACAACGGCGACTTCGACGAGGCGCTGGCCACGGTGATGATGGGCCGGGCCCGCAAGTCGGCCGTCGTGACCGACCAGGACCGTGAGATCACCGCCTGGCACGAGGCCGGCCACACCATCGCCGCCCTCGTCCTGCCCGACGCCAACGACCCGGTGCAGGTCACGATCGTGCCTCGCGGTCC
>JAICGL010000856.1 GCA_025923175.1 Acidimicrobiia bacterium | reverse complement strand
GTAGTCGATCTCCGTCCAGCCGAAGCCCCGAACTTCGGCCAGGGTGCGGGCCTGGGGGACGACCCGCTGGGCGGCCAGCACGCCCCGCACGGGGGTGTGGCCGTCCCGCTCGAGCATCTCGACGTAACGGGCCAACTGTTCGACGCCGGCGATCTCGCCCCGGCGTTTGATCTCCACCGCCACCCAGCAGCCGGCCGAGTCGCGGCACAAGAGGTCGACCGGCCCGACGGCCGTGGCGTGCTCCCGCCGTACCAGGATGAGCCCGGCCTCGACCTCGTGGGGGTGGGCGGCCAGGAGCTCCTGGAGGTGGGCCTCGACGCCGTCCTTGGCCAGGCCGGGCTCGGCGCCGAGTTCAACGGAGGAGTCGAAGACGACCTCGCCGGTGAAGGTGATGGTCAGCCGCTCGCCCTTGGCGTTGGTGACCTCCCAGACGTCGCCGCCGTCCACCAGCACGCAGGGGCCTGACATCCAGTTGAGCGGCTTGTAGCCGCCGGAGTCAGCGTGGACGAGCAAAGACCCGTCGGCTTTGACCACTAGCAGCCGACGGGCCTCGGGCAGGTTCGCCGAAAGGCGACCCGCATAGTCGACCGTGCAGGCGGCTACCACGATGCGCATCGGCGCCCGACGGTAGCCGCCCGCCGGTCAGTGAAGGTGAACTACCCGACGATTACGCGGCCCTTCATCTCAGGGTGGATCGCGCAGTGGTAGCTGTAAGTCCCCGGCTCACCGAAGTGGAGGCGGAACTCTCCGCTTCCCCGCTCACCGGAATCGAACGAGTTGTTGTCGGCCGTGACGGTGTGAGGTGCACGGTCGTTGAACTGCCACGTCACATGGCCGCCTGGCCGGATCTGAACTTCCGGCGGGTTGAAGGCCATGCCCCGGACGAGGACGTTTCCGTCCCGGCCGGCGCCGTAGCGGTCGTAGTAGTACGGGTCGCCGTAGTACCCACCGCCGCCGTAGTACGGGTACCCGCCGTAATAGCCGCCGTAGTAGTAGTCGCGGTCGCCGTGGCGGTGACCGTGGCGGTGGCGGTCGCCGTGCCGGTTATGGCCGTCACGATCTCTGTCGCCTCGGTGGTCAGCGCGATCACCGCGATCACCGCGATCACCCTTGTTGTTGTCACCCTTGCCCTTGTCGCCGCCCTTGTCGGCGCCCTTCTCGGCCCGGGTGTCGTTGCGTTGCGCCGACAGCGCCAGGGTCGGAGTTCCCACCAACAGGAGTCCACCCAGGGCCGCGGCGACGAGAGCACGCTTCATGAAGGCCCCCTCGGTCATAAATCGAACCATATGCACGTAAGCGGACACTTACGACAATTTGACCCTACCCGCTGGGAACTTCTGGCGAACCTCGGCTTTCAGCGTCACCCCAGACAAGCGAAACAGCGGGCCGCCCCCGGCCGAAGCAGCAGGGGCGGCCCGCTCGTGATGGCGGTGGCTAGGAGGTGGTGCCGGGGCGGGCGTGCCGCCCGCCCTTGAACCCGCCGGGTCCGCCGGCGGGGGCGGTG
>JAICGL010000855.1 GCA_025923175.1 Acidimicrobiia bacterium | reverse complement strand
GTAGACGCCGGTCACCATCGGGTTGTTGCGCAAGGCGTCGGCGGCCGCGGCGGAGCCCTTGAACTGGAACCCGTTCAGCGCGCTGTGGTAGACGAACCCAACCGAGCCGCCGCTCCCCCGCGCCAGGGCCGCCGCCCCTTCTCCGGGGGTCGTCGACGGCTCGTACATCGTGACCCTGGAGCCCGGGGTCGATCCGCCCCAGGTGGCCCCGGGCATGGCCGTCGAGTACGGCGGGCGGGCCCCGCACGTCTACCAGCGGGCTCTGCCCGGGTTCTCTTTCGAAGGGTCGGCCGATGGCGCCGCCCGCCTGGCCCGCGATCCGAAGGTCCGCAGCGTCGTGCCCGACCGTCGGGTGCGAACGACAGCGCAGACCGTGCCGACCGGGGTCCGCCGTGTCGACGGCCCCCTGAGCGGCACCGTCTCGGGCAACGGTGCCGGGGCGGTCGACATCGACATCGCGATCATCGACACCGGGATCGATCTCGACCACCCCGACCTCAACGTGGCGGGCGGCGTGAACTGCTCAACCGGCACCGGCTACGACGACGACAACGGCCACGGCACGCACGTGGCCGGCACGGCGGCGGCGAAGGACAACCGCGCCGGCGTCGTCGGCGTCGCCCCCGGCGCACGCCTGTGGGCCGTGCGGGTCCTCGACGACTCCGGATCGGGGAACTGGTCGTCGGTGATCTGCGGCGTCGACTGGGTCACCGCCCACGCCGCCGACATCGAGGTGGCCAACCTGAGCCTCGCCGGCCCGGGCGCTCAGGGCAGCTGCAACGACGGAGCGCTGCGGGAGGCGATCTGCCGGTCCGTGGAGAGCGGCGTCACCTACATCGCCGCCGCCGGCAACTCTGCCGTCGACGTGTCGGATCAGGTCCCGGGGTCGTTCCCCGAAGTGATCACCGTGTCCGCCCTGTCCGACTACGACGGCCTTCCCGGGGGCCTCGGCAAGAGCACGGCGTCCTGCGCGGCCGGCCGGGACGACACCCTGGCCGACTTCTCCAACTACGGCACCGGCGTCGATCTCATCGCCCCCGGCGTGTGCATCACGTCCACGTGGAAGGGCGGTGGCTACAACACCACCAGCGGGACGTCGATGGCGTCCCCCCATGTGACCGGGGCCGCCGCCCTGTACCTCTCCGGCAACCCCGGCGCCTCCCCGGCCGCCGTCGCGAGCGCGCTGAAGGCGGCCGGGAACCTCGTGTGGAACGTCGTCGGCGACAAGGACAAGGCGAAGGAGACGCTGCTCAACGTCGATGCGCTGACCGGCACCACCATTGGCATGAAAACGGGTAGAGCCCGCTGACCTAGTGGACGATGGGCAAACGAGGATCAGGGTGCTCAGCCCGGCCCGACGCGGCACGGATGAAGGCCAGGTCGTCATTGGCAAGGTCGGCCGGACGCCCGGCATCCTTGGTGCGGGCCAGCACATCCTCGAGCATTTCGGCGGCGATCGGGACGGCCTTCGGCATGGACAGCGGGGGCCGCCCGAGCGCGTCGGTCAGGTCGAG
>JAICGL010000854.1 GCA_025923175.1 Acidimicrobiia bacterium | reverse complement strand
GCCCCGCCCGAGGAGATTCCGCTCCGATTTGGGACCAAAGTCCCTATTCCCGCCGATCGGCCCGGCCGATGATCGGTTTATGCAGGAACTTTCCCGTTCAATCCAGGTGCTGGTTGGTGAGGACCACGGCCTGATGTTGGAGGCGATCGTGAGCCGGCTGGCTTCCGATCCTGACGTGCAGGTCGTGGGAACCGCCACCGACGGCCAGGAACTCGTCGACGCCTACCGGACCCTCCAAGCCGAGGGGCGCCGGCCCGACGTGGTCCTCTGCGACTACTCCATGCCCCGGCTCAACGGCATCGAGGCGATGCGCCTGATCCTCGACACAGACGCGTCCGCCAAGGTGCTGCTTCTGTCGGCGTTCGATGACCGTTCCCTGGTGGTGTCGGCCATGAATGCCGGAGCCGTGGGTTACCTGCTCAAGTCGGTGCCTCCCGGCGACCTCCGCGAACGGGTACGGACGGCCGCCCGCGGCGAGCCGGTCCTCGACGCCCGCACCGCCTCCCACATGATCGGCGCAATCCGGGCCCGGGAGCGCCGGCCGGGAGGGTCGTCGCTGGAAGGGGTGCCCCTTTCCGAGCGGGAGGTTGACGTCCTCCGCCTGGTCGCCGACGGCCTGAGCAACAGCCAGGTCGCCACCAAGCTCTACATCTCCAGCCAAACGGTGAAGACGCACATGGAGCGCATCTGCACCAAGCTGGGAGTGTCCGGGCGGGTGGCGGCCGTGAAGCGCGGCATTGAGACCGGGGCGCTGGTCGCCTCCTAGCTCCCGGCGGCGACGGGCACTTCGACGTTGACCACCGTCCCGCCCGCCGCCCCCTGGTTGATCGAGAACTCTCCCTTGGCGAGGCGGACCGTGTCGCGCATCGAGACGACCCCCAGATGTCCTTCGTGGCTCCGCTCGGCCAGGACGGCCTCATCGATGCCGATCCCGTCATCGGTGACGGTCGCCCGCAGGAACCCGTCGGCCCGTTCGAGCAGGACATGGACATGCGTCGCTCGGGCGTGCTTACGGGCGTTCTGAAGCGCTTCCTGCACCATCCGGTAGACGAGTAGCTCCACGCCCGAGGCGAACCGCGCGCCGAGCAGGCGGTCGTCAACCTCGACCGCGAGGTCGGACTCTCGTTCCGTCCGGCGGGCCAGTTCGTCCACCGCCGCGCCAAGGCCGGATTCCTCGAGGGCCGGCGGCCGGAGCCCAGTGGTGACGCCTCGGGTCTGGTTGATGAGTGCCTCCAGGTCGCCGCGGAGGCGCTCGAGCGCTGGAGAGCCGCCTTCCCGCTCGACGAGCGCGTCAACCTGCCACATGGCGGCGATCAGTCCCTGCAGGGTGGTGTCGTGGAGCGCATTGGCGAGCTCGCGCCGCTCATGCTCACGGGCTTCCACAAGGCTGATGGCTGTGGCCTCGAGCTCCCGGGCCAACATGGCGACAAGCTCGTCGTGCTGCTGGCGGGTGGCGAGCATGTGGTTGAGACCCTCGGCAAGTCGCGCCAGTTCGGTGGGGCCGGCGACGGTGGC
>JAICGL010000853.1 GCA_025923175.1 Acidimicrobiia bacterium | reverse complement strand
GCGCCTCCTCGCCGCCCTGGAATATCAGGACGGTCAGATGGGCCAGCACAGCCTGCATTTCGTCAAGGACGGCGTTCCCTACGTCGTCCACGTGAGCGAGGCCGGCCACGGAGGGGCGCGCATCATCGACGTCAGCGACGAGCGGAACCCGAACGTGATCAGCAAGCTGAAGACCGAGATCATGATGCCCGAGCACCACGAACGGGCATTGGCCGAGACCAAACGGTTGGGCAAAGAGTCCGGCGGCGACCTGCCGTTCGGATACAACATTCATTACTGCAATCTCGACCAGGGCATTGAGCCGACAATGTTGGCCTGCAGCGCCTTCGAGTCGGGCTTGCGGCTGTTCGATATCCGGGACCTGAGGGACCCAAGGGAACTCGGCTACTACAACCCCGGCGGGGACGGCACCCGTATGCCGGGAGGATGGTGCGGGGGCTACTCAGGCTACGCGCCGGCGATGCCCCAGTTCGAGCCGACCCTCCGACACATCTGGTTCACCGACCAGTGCCGGGGATTCTACGTGGTCAAGCCGACCAATGGCACATGGATCAGCCATGTGACCGAGGCATCTGTCAGTCACGGAAACTGAATTGGTCCCCTGCCGTATGCCCGCCGCACTGGATGGGTTCGGACGGGTCGTCGGCCGGCGCCACGTGGTCACGGGCCGCCCGCCTCTGGAGGCCGCTGGTCGCACCACCTACGCCACGCACCAACGGCTGGCGGCGATCGTCCGGCCGGGGACCGTCGCGCAGGTTCAGGCGGTGATGCGCGTCGCCCGCGAGCATGGTGTCGCCGTGCACCCGGTCAGCGGGGGCCGCAACTGGGGGTACGGCGCCAGGGTGCCGATCGCCGACGGCGCCGTCCTCCTCGACCTCAGCCGGCTCGACCGCATCGTCGCCTACGACGACGAGCTCGGGTCCGTCACCATCGAAGCCGGCGTCACCCAAGCGATGCTGGCCGAATACCTGCATGTCGCCGGGGATCAGTTCCGCATCGACGCCAACGGGTCCTCGCCCCGGTCCAGCCTGGTGGGCAACCTTCTTGCCCGGGGCTTCGGAGCCACCGCCTACGGCGATCACGTCAGCGCCGCTTGCGGGCTCGAGGTGGTCCTCGCCGACGGCTCGCTGGTGCACACGGGGTACGGAGCCTTTCCTGACTCTCGCGTCGCCGGCCTTGACCGGTGGGCGCCGGGGCCCATGATCGACGGTTTGTTCAGCCAGTCCAACCTCGGCGTCGTGACGAAGCTCACGTTGTGGCTCATGCCCACGCCTGAGCGGGTCGAGACGGTGATGTTCGAGATGGACGACCTCGACTCGGTGGCCGCCTGCTGCGACGCCGTACGGCGCTTCAGGCTCGACGGCACCATCCGGGGCACGTTCTGGATCGGCAACCACTGGCGGGTCGTGACCGTCCTCCAGCAGTTCCCTTGGGAGCAGGGCGACCCCCCGCTCAGCGCCGCGGATGGCGACGCCCTGGCCCGGCAGCTGGGGATCGCCAGGTGGACGGGATTCGTG
>JAICGL010000852.1 GCA_025923175.1 Acidimicrobiia bacterium | reverse complement strand
CAGCGCTTCGCGCCGCTCAACAGCTGGCCCGACAACGGCAACCTCGACAAGGCGCGCCGCCTCCTCTGGCCCATCAAGCAGAAGTACGGCCAGAAGATCTCGTGGGCCGACCTGCTCTGCCTGGCCGGCAACGTCGCCCTCGAGTCGATGGGCTTCAAGACGTTCGGCTTCGCCTTCGGGCGGGAGGACATCTGGGAGCCCGAGGAGATCTTCTGGGGCACTGAGGAGGAGTGGCTCGGCGACGCGCGCTACAGCGGCGACCGGGAGCTGGCCGGCCCGTTCGGCGCCGTGCAGATGGGTCTCATCTACGTGAACCCGGAGGGCCCGAACGGGAACCCCAGCCCGAGGCAGGCCGCCCGCGACATCCGTGAGACGTTCCGTCGCATGGCCATGAACGACGAGGAGACCGTGGCGCTCATCGCCGGCGGCCACACGTTCGGCAAGGCTCACGGCGCCGGCGACCCGGACCTCGTCGGCCCCGAGCCCGAAGGCTGCCCGGTCCACTCGATGGGCCTCGGCTGGAAGAACGCCTTCGGGACCGGCAAGGGCACCGACACCACCACCAGCGGTCTCGAAGGCGCCTGGAACCCCACCCCCACCGAGTGGAACAACGACTTCTGGGACACCCTGTTCGGCTACGAGTGGGAGCTCGGACGCAGCCCGGCCGGTGCGCAGCAGTGGCACCCGAAGGATGGCGCCGGGGCCGACACCGTGCCCGACGCCCAGGACCCGAACGTGCGCCACGCGCCGATGATGGCCACCACCGACGTGGCCCTCATCAAGGACCCGAAGTACAAGCGGATCTCGGAGCGGTTCCGCAACAACCCCGATCAGTTCGCCGACGCCTTCGCGCGGGCCTGGTACAAGCTGCTCCACCGCGACATGGGGCCGGTCTCGCGCTTCCTCGGCCCCTGGGTGCCGGAGCCGCAGCTGTGGCAGGACCCGGTGCCGCCGGTCGACCACAAGCTGATCGCCAAGAAGGACATCGCGACCCTGAAGCAGACGATCCTCGACTCCGGCCTCTCCGTGTCGGATCTCGTCTTCACGGCGTGGGCATCGGCCTCGACCTTCCGGGGCACCGACAAGCGCGGTGGCGCCAACGGCGCCCGCATCCGCCTCGAGCCGCAGAAGGACTGGGCCGTCAACGAGCCGAAGCGCCTCAGTCGTGTGCTGAAGAAGCTCGAGGAGATCCGGAGCACGTGCGGCAAGAAGGTGTCGCTCGCCGACTTCATCGTCCTCGGCGGCTGTGCCGCCGTGGAGAAGGCGGCCAAGGACGCCGGGCACGACATCACCGTGCCGTTCCGGCCGGGTCGCACCGACGCCACGCAGGAGATGACCGACGTCGAGTCGTTCGAGGTGCTCGAGCCGAAGAGCGACGGGTTCCGCAACCACCTCGAGCCCGGCGACAAGGAGGCGCCCGAGAAGCGCCTGCTCGAGCGGGCCTGCCTGCTCACGCTGTCCGCACCGGAGATGACGGTGCTCATCGGTGGCATGCGGGCGCTCGGCGCGAACACGCGTG
>JAICGL010000851.1 GCA_025923175.1 Acidimicrobiia bacterium | reverse complement strand
CGTCTATCTCGACCGGCGTGACCCGGAGCCCTGGTGGGCTGGCAGTCTTGCCTACTTCTGGGACGCCCTGGTCGCGACGGGGCTCGGCCTGATGATTCGGATCGCGGCGTTGGGATCGATACCCGAAGCCTTCGACCAGACGGCTGGCCTGTTCGACACCGCTGCCCTGGGGGTCCAGATCGCCGGCCCTTCGGTAGTGCTCGTCTGGTTGGACACTGCGCTCCTCGCGCCGGTAGTCGAGGAGGTGATCAAGGCACTCGCCTTGATCATCCTGATGGCCTTCTTGCCGTCGCTGATCAACGGAGTGCGTGACGGGGTGGTCTACGGCGCCTTGGTGGGCCTTGGCTTCGCCGTCGCTGAGACCGCGCGGGAGCTGGTATCTGAACGCCGGCTTCGCCCCGTTCATGGGCCAGCTCGTCCCCAGATTCGTGTTCGGAGGGGTGAACGGGCATGCCATCTACTCGGCTCTGTTCGGGGCGGGGCTCGGATTGGCGATCGAGGTGGAGAAGGGGCGTTGGGTCCGCAAGACCCTGCTCGTCGTTGGCGGGGCCCTGCTCGCTGTCTCGGCCCACGGCATGTCAAATGGCTTCGGGCCGACTGCTCTGGTCATGTTGATGTCGATCTTCTCCATCGATCCCGGTTTGCTCAGCGTCGGAGAGGTGTGGTGGCTCAGCGCGGCGAAGGTGGCGATGACAACGGGGTGGGCCTACTTGATCCTTGCCTATCTCCTGGTGCGGAGCGGCAATGCCGAGCTGGAGGTGATCAAGACCGAGTTCAGGGAGGAGACCGAGCCGACAGTCCTGGTTGGGGAGCTACCCCTGATCGAGGCAGAGGGCATGTGGCGTATGAGACGCATGCCGGGGGTGTCCCGAAGGCTATCGGTCCGGTTGGTCAGACGGCAGAACCGGGTCGGCTTCCGCAGAGGGCATCTGAGACACGACGGTCGCTCGGTCGATGGTGATGGGGCGTTGGAGCGTCTGCGTCGGGAAGTTGCCTTCATCCGGGGCCGGGGCTTCGACCCGAAACCGGGGTCTGACCACGGAGAGTAGGTTCGAGCGCCGTTCGTGGTCTACGTGGGCGAAGGTAGTTGGACTAGGAGCGGAAATGGCGAAACGACTGGTGCTGGTGGTAGTCGTGCTGCTCATGGCGGCGGTGACGGCTTGTGACACCCAGACGTCTCTCGAGCCGACTCCGGAGGCGGCACCGAACAACTGTCCTCGACCCTATTTCAACGCGCCTGATCCACCGGTGTCGGAAAATTGGGGGAGCGCAGGACCAAACGTCGCCAGGAATGGTGTCGACTACCAGGTGAACGCCGGATTCACCGTGAGCATCTGTGCCGGAGCCGCAAACGAGAGCAACACCGTAGAAGTTGTCGGGCCGGCCTCCGGGACGGTCGAGGCGCCGGGAAACAGTCTCAACCATTGGGCAGTGCCGAGCGTCTCCGGGGGCGGGACGACGATAACGATCGAACCCACGACGTCGACCTTGGCCGAGACCACAACCACGGCTGATCTTGGCGGCAT
>JAICGL010000850.1 GCA_025923175.1 Acidimicrobiia bacterium | reverse complement strand
GTGGCATCCCGGACGAGGTCACCGGGTTGCCGGAGCCGCAGCCCGGGATGGAGCAGCACGTGGATGAGCTGCGCCTCGGGCGCCACCCTGGCCTTGGGTGGGAGGCGCCGGGCATGCGACCGTCCGAGCTCGACGAGCTTCTCGGCGTCGTCGTAGGCCACGAGCCGCAGGCAGCGGCGGGCGGCGCGGATGCAGGCGGCGGCGCAGGTGGCGCTGTCCTGACCGGCATCGGCGTGCCGGGCGGCGTCGGCGGCCAAGGCGTCGTCGGGGTCGGCTGCGCCGTTGAGCACCTGGCCGACCCGGGAATGCAGTGTGGTCCGTCGGGGAGCGGAGATCCGTTGGTAGGCGGCGGTCTGCACGAGGTCGTGGGTGAAGCCGTAGGTTCCGTCAGCTCCGGCGCGGAGGACGCCGTGGCGTTCCAGTTCCCCGAGCGGTTCGAACAGACCGGCCGGGTCGCGCTCGACGGCTTCGGCCAACAACGCAACCTCGGTGCTGCGGCCGAGGACCGCCAGCCACGGCACGAGCTTGGCCGCCTCCTCACCGACCCGGCCGAGCCGATCACCGATCAACGCGTCGAGCCGGCTCGACAGCGGGTCATCGCCCCGGGCCAGAGCCCGGGCCATCTCCAGCGCCAGCAAGGGGTTGCCGTTGCTGGCGCCAGCGATCCGGTCGGCGTCGGCGTCCGGGGCGATCGGCCGGGTCAGGTCAGCGATGGTGGTGGCGGGGAGCGGCCCGACGGGGAGATCGACGAGCAGGTCGTCGCGCCGCAGGGCCTGGATGACCCGACGGCAAGCGACGTTGTCGTCGAGTTCGGCCTCACGGGCCGTGGCCAGGAAGGCCATACCCCGTCCGGCCAGGTGGCGGACGACGAAGTGCAGCAATGCGGTCGACGGCGTGTCGAGCCAGTGGATGTCGTCGAGCAGCACAATGGTCGGCGCGGCGGCGCCCAGGTGCGACAGCAGTGCGACGACGGCGTCGTAGAGCCGATTCGGGTCATCGAGGTCGATCCGCTCCGTCGACAATTCGGGTAGGAGCGGCGTCAGGTCGGTGCGGACCGGCTCCGGCAGGGGCGGCAGGGTCACCGACCGGAGGGCGTCCATCCAGGCGCCGTAGGGGCGGCCGAGTTCGGCCTCATAGCCTCGGCCGGCGGCGGCCACACCACCCCCGCTCTCGACGAGAGCCCGAGCCTCCTCCAGGAGGCGGGTCTTGCCGATGCCCGGTTCCCCCACCAGCAGCAGGAGGCCGCCCCGCCCGTCCTCCCGGGCGGCGTCGAGGAACCCTGCCAGCGCCTCCCGTTCCTCCACCCGGCCGACGAGCGGTCTCGGCGGGCGGCGGACGGGCGGCCCGGCCGGCGCGGCGGTCGCGATCGGCGCCGCCGCCGGAGGTGGGGCGGTCCGAGCCAGCAGGCTGTCCAGTGCCGGGTCCTGCCGTAGCATGGCCGCCTCGAGTTCGCGCAGTTCGGCACCCGGGTCGATCCCCAACTCGTCCCGGAGGTGGGCCCGGGCCTTCTGATAGGCACGCAGGGCGTCGGCCTGGCG
>JAICGL010000849.1 GCA_025923175.1 Acidimicrobiia bacterium | reverse complement strand
GGTGGACACCTTCGGCGAGTGGCTCCTCCTAGCCGTGGTCGTCCTCGCTGTGCTGCTCGTCGTCGGCATGGGCATCGCCCTGCTCGCCGGATCCAACGAGCGCGGCAACGACGACCACGAGTTCACCGACCCTGAGGAGCCGCGGCGATGACCACCACCACGCCGTACTCGTGGCGCATCGAGGCCGGGGAACGCGCCGAAATCTCGTTCAACGTCTTGGACGCCGCCGACACCGAAGTCGATGTTGAGGGCTGGACGATCGACGCGAAGATCCGCACCCGCCCCGGCGGCACCGTGCTGTACACGGTCCCCGTCGACCACGCCTCCATCGACTCGTCCGGCACCGTCACACTCACCATCCCCGCCCCGGTCTCGGCCGCGTGGGCGTGGACGACCGGCTGGTGGCGGGCCGTGATCACCGACCCGAACAGTCCCGCCGACGACCCCCAATCCCAGCGGGTGATCGCCGGCCCGTTCGTCGTCGACCCCGACTAGCTCCCCCACACCCCCCCTCGCAGGAGACTTCCGTGACGCTCACCCTGTCCACCGCAGTGCGCAACGGGCTCGTCGACTACCTCGTGGACCAGCTCGACGCCGGGTCCGGCGCGGGCACCATCCAGATCCGTTCCGGTACCCGCCCTGCCGGTCCGGGCACGACCGCCACCGGCACCCTGCTGGCCACCGTCACACTGGTCGACCCAGCGTTCGGTTCGGGTTCGTCCGGTGTCGCCACCCTCGCCGACCCCAGCCCGGTCACCGCAGTCGCCGACGGCACCGCGACATGGTTCCGCGCCCTCGACTCCAACAACACCGCCGTGTTCGACGGCCGGGTCACCGCAACCGGCGGTGGTGGCGACCTCACCCTGGCCACCACCACGATCACGACTGGGCTGTCCGTCGACATCACCTCAGGGACAGTCACCCAGCCTGCCGGCACAGCCGACTGAGGGCTGGGGGCTGAATCATGGCGGTCCGGTTCGACGCCGCCACCGACCGCATCTCCTACACCGCCTCCAACCCGCCCTCCACCACCGCGTTCACGATCACCGCATGGGCGTTGGTCGCCGTCGACACCGACACCAACGCCACCATCGCCCGCCTCCACGCCTCCACTGGAGGGTCAACGATCGCGACGTGGGCGACCGGATCCGACGGATTGTCGGGGCCGAACTACTTCACCACCGGCGGCAGCATCAGCAACGCCACGAACTTCACCGTCGGGTCGTGGCGGAAAGTCGCGATCTGCGCCACCGGCACCACCGGGAAGTCGTATGTGGCCACCGTCGGTGGCGGCACCGAGGTCGACTCGGCAACGGTCGCGACCGGCCAGCCTACCGGGATCACCCTCGGCGGCCGTTCGTCTGGCGATGGCACGGAATGGTTCAACGGCCGCCTCGCGTATGTGCGGGTGTGGTCAACCGACGTGCACTGCTGCCGGTCCGGCCGGCAGGGCGTAGGCGTCGCTCACCGCGCCGCCGTCGAGCTTCGTCAGGACGTGGTGCGCCAACCGCGCTGTCGTGGGCGCCGACGACAGGTCCTG
>JAICGL010000848.1 GCA_025923175.1 Acidimicrobiia bacterium | reverse complement strand
CCGGAAGAAGACGGCCGACAACCATGACCACCTCGTGGTGCGGCTGGCCAAGGCCGGTGACGACGAAGTTGCCGTCGCCGCCTCGGTCGGCGGCCGCCGGAAAGGGCGGGTACGCCCCGGGGAGTTCCGTCTCGACGTCCCCAAGGGCCAGGGCGCAGAGGCTGCCCGCCGCCTGAAGGAGAACCGGGCAGTGGCCGAGGTCGAGGAGGATCTTCGGTTCACCTCGGCCGAGCTTGCCCCGAGCGACCCTGAACCGCTGGTGCCGTCCGACGCACCGATCGGCTCCGCCGCCGGTGCCGCCCCGCCGCCGGTCAACGAGCGCTGCTTCGCCGGTTGTGCCCTGACCTTCGACGGCGGCGCCACCTCCCGGATCTACAGCCAGACCGACTTCATGCACATCGGCGCCGCCGAAGCCTGGGCCGTGACCCACGGCGACCCGAACATGCTCGTGGCGGTGGTCGACACCGACGTCGACGCCACCCACCCCGACCTCGCCGGCAAAGTCATCACCGGTCCCAACTTCACCTGCGCCACCAACGTCGCCCGGGACGCCGAGGGGGACTGCCAGCCCGACAACATGCCCGACCCCGAAGGGCACGGCACCGCCGTGGCCGGCCTGATCGCCGCCACCCCCAACAACGCCGTCGGGATCGCCGGCCTGGGTTGGGACACCAAGGTGCTCTCCGTCCGGGTGCTCGACCACCAGGGCGGCGGGCTGTCCAGCCAGATCGCCGCCGGGATCCGCTACGCCGCCGACTATCCCGGCGTGAAGGTCATCAACCTGTCTCTCCAGCAGGAGCCCTGCCAGGAGGGAGAAACGGACTGCGCCAACGCCAAGTCGAGCACGACGCTCGAAAACGCCATCAAGTACGCCCAGGGCAAGGGCAAGCTCGTCGTGTCGGCGGCCGGCAACCAGTGGGACACCGCCCCGACCTACCCGGCGGCCTACGAGGGCGTCCTCTCCGTGACGGCGGTCGACACGGCCGACGGCGACAAGATCGCCAAGTTCGCCCGCCACGGCCCCTGGGTCGACATCGCCGCCCCCGGCGTCGGGGTCCTCACGCTGGCCACCCCCTGCGGGGACGGGAACTGCTGGGTGACCCCCGACGGCACCTCCTTCGCCACCCCCATCGTCTCCGCCGCGGCGGCCCTGGTCTGGGCGCTCAACCCGGGGCTCTCGGCCCAGCAGGTGGCTACCCGGCTGATGAGCACGGCCGAGTCCGTGTCCGGCACCGGCGTCGACTTCGCCAGCGGCGTCATCAACGTCGGCCGGGCGGTGGCCGGCCCGGCAGCCGGGCCGCTGCAGGCCGTCCCCAACGCCGCCCAGATCTCGGCGACGGGGATCGCCGACGGCCCCACCGGGAAGGGCTACTGGCTGGCGGCGTCGGACGGCGGGATCTTCAGCTACGGGAACGCCGCCTTCCTCGGCTCGACCGGAGGGATCACCCTCAACAAGCCCATCGTCGGGATAGCCGCCACCCCGACCGGCAAGGGCTATTGGCTGGCCGCGTCCGACGGTGGCATCTTCGCCTTCGGTGACGCCAAGTTCT
>JAICGL010000847.1 GCA_025923175.1 Acidimicrobiia bacterium | reverse complement strand
TGGTAGCGGGCCAGCTCGGGGTCGAGGCGGGCGATGGCGACGAACCCCATGCCGTTGAGCAGGACAGCGAGACCGAGGAGCGTTCCGTCGGCCCGGGCGGCGAAACGGCGGACGGCCAGGTGGGCCATGATCGCCAGTGCGGCGGAGCCGGCGGCGAACGGCGCCAGATCGGCGGGGAGTTCGGTGCCTTTGGCCAGGGCGGTGAGGACGTACCCGCCGGCGGCCAGGATCACCGCCAGGATGACCAGGCCGAGCTCGGTCGACCGGCGGGCAGCGGCCTCGGGCCCTGCCTCGCCGGTGGCGCTCAAGGCCTTCATCGGGTGGGCTCCGTGGGTGGGGAGCTCTCGGGGGCGGGGGCGACGATGGTGGTGGTGGTAGTCGTCGTGGAAGCGGCCAGGGCCTCCCGGGCCTGCTGGAGGCGGTCCAGGAACTCGGTGGCGTCGGACCGGTTGGCGAAGCGGTGGCCGCTCTCGAGGTCGGCACGGTCGGCCTCGGTGAGGTCGGCGCCGGTCAGATCGGTCTGATGGTCGATAGTCGGCTCCCAGCCGAGCAGCCCGCCGGGCACGCCCTTGAACAGGGTCACGCGGTCACCGGAGAGGCCGACGTAATAGGTCCGGCGGGCATACCAGCCGACGGCGCCGACGGCGAGGCCGATCACGGCCAGGATGGGCAGCCCCCACAGCAGGAGGGACCGCAGGCCCCGACCGCTCCGCACGGGCGGTGGTTCTTCGACCTCATTCACCACGGCCGGGGGTTCGGGTGCCTCCTCGGCCAGCGGTTCCGCTGCCGCTCCCTCCCCGCCGTCGCTCAACGCGTCGAGGAGGATCACCGTGATGTTGTCGTCGCCGCCGGCCTGGTTGGCCATGTCGACCAGCGTGTCGGCCGCCTGCTGGGGGTCGGCGTGGCGGCGAAGCGTCTGCGCGATGGTGTCGTCCGACAGCATGTTGGTCAGGCCGTCGGAGCAGATCATGAGGCGGTCGCCCGGCTTGAGGTCGAGACGGTAGGTGTCCACCGCCACGTCGGCGTCGACGCCCAGCGCCCGGGTGATGATGGCCCGCTGCGGGTGGTTCTGCGCCTCCTCAGGTGAGAGGCGGCCCTCCCGGACGAGCTGCTCGACGAGGGAGTGGTCCTCGGTGACCTGGGTCACGGCGCCGTCGCGCATGAGGTAGGCGCGGGAATCGCCGACGTGGCCGAGCTCGGCCGTCGAATCGTGCAGGGCGATGGCGGTGAGGGTCGTCCCCATCCCCCGGAGGGAGGCGTCTTCTGCCGCCCTGGCGAAGACGGCGGCGTTGGCCGCCACGACCGCCTGATCGATCCGCTGCCCGCCGAGGTAGGCCGACTTGAGGGCGTCGATGGCGGTGGCGCTGGCCACCTCCCCGGCCCGGTGGCCGCCCATGCCGTCGGCAACGGCGTACAGCCCGTCGTCGGGGTCGACGAGGTGGCTGTCCTCGTTCTCCGGCCGGCCCCGGCCGACGTCCGTGCGGTCCCCGAAGGCGAATTTCATTGCACGATCTCCAGCACCGTCTGGCCGATCTGGAGCTTGTCGCCCCGG
>JAICGL010000846.1 GCA_025923175.1 Acidimicrobiia bacterium | reverse complement strand
TCGGCCGGCCCTGCCGATCGAGGTCGCCCAGTTCGACGAGGAGCTGCTGGCCCGCCAGCGGGTCCGCCCGGGTATCACCGGCCTCTGGCAGGTTGAGGCCCGCGACAGTGCCTCGTTCCAGGCCTATCAGCGGCTCGACCTCTTCTACGTGGAGAACTGGTCGGTCAGCCTCGACCTGGCCATCCTTCTCTCGACCGTCCAGACGGTGGGCGCTCGGGGCATCCGGGCCTTCCGCAAGCGCACCGCTCCGGCGGCCGACAGCGCCTCGGTGTCCTGGCTGCTTGACTGAGGTCGGCGGCCGCACGGCTCGATCGAATTGGGAAGAGGGGGTCGCTTTGGCGGCCCCCTTTTTCCGTGTCGGGAAGCCCTTGTCCGGAACCGTCCGGTTCCTCCCACTGCCACCCAAGGCAATCAACCTGTACCTTGAAATCCTTGACCCGGCGAGCGCGATTTGGGCCTCGGCGCGCCGACCGGTAACACCGTGCCCGACGGGCCCCCCTCGTTTCCCCCCGGAGGGACACATTGTCTGATCACCTCATCGCCCCCCACGGCGGCGCACTGGTCAACCTGATCGCCGACGCCGAGCGCGCCGCCGAGCTGAAGGCCGCCGCCAAGGACTGGCCCTCGTGGGACCTGACGCCTCGACAGGTCTGCGACATCGAGCTGCTGATGAACGGCGCCTTCTCGCCGCTCACCACCTTCCTCGGCCAGGCTGACTACGAAAGCGTCTGCACCCAGATGCGCCTGGCCGACGGGACGATCTGGCCGATGCCGGTCTGCCTCGACCTGCCCGAGGAGCTGGCCAACTCGGTCAACGGGCAGTCGCTGGCGCTGCGTGACCCCGAGGGCGTCATCCTGGCCGTGCTGCACGTCGACGAGGTCTACACGCCCGACCGGGAGGCCGAGGCGCAGAACGTGTTCGGCACGACCAACACCGAGCACCCGGGCGTGGCGCACCTGCTCCAGCGGACCAACCCCTGTTACGTCTCGGGTCGGCTCGAGGGCCTGGCGCTGCCGCACCACTACGACTTCCGCACGCTGCGCCAGACGCCGGCCGAGGTGCGGGACCAGTTCCAGAAGATGGGCTGGACGAAGATCGTGGCCTTCCAGACCCGCAACCCCATGCACCGGGCCCACCAGGAGATCACCCTCCGGGCGGCCAAGGAGAGCGGCGCCAACCTGCTCATCCACCCGGTGGTCGGGCTGACCAAGCCGGGCGACGTCGACCACTACACCCGGACCCGCGCCTACCAGCTGCTGCTGCCGACCTACCCGCACAACACCGCGGCGCTGTCGCTGCTCAACCTGGCGATGCGGATGGGCGGGCCCCGCGAGGCCGTGTGGCACGCCATCATCCGCAAGAACCACGGCTGCACGCACTTCATCGTCGGCCGCGACCACGCCGGCCCGTCGGACCGCTCCGGTAACGCCTTCTACGGCCCGTACGACGCCCAGGAGCTCCTGTCGAAGTACCAGGAGGAGATCGGCGTCCAGATGGTGCCGTTCCAGATGATGGTCTACGTCGAGGAGCTGGCGAAGTACGTCCCGCAGGACG
>JAICGL010000845.1 GCA_025923175.1 Acidimicrobiia bacterium | reverse complement strand
GTTGGGCCACCGCCGGGTGGCGGCCCCCGCGAGGAGGCCGGACAGTGCTCCGACGGCGACGACGACGAGGACGACGATCACGTGCCATTGCTACCCGCCTGCGCCGCCTCCACCTCCTGTCAATTGGGGGTGAAAGGGACGAGTCTGCCCCGGCCAGGCTTTGGAAGGTCACTGGACGGTAAACCTTCGGCCATGTACCAGGCCGTTACACCCCGCGCCACCGTCGGACGGATCGGGCCCCGCCCGGCGCCCGCCGAGGCTGCGCGCACCGAGGCTCCGCAGCGCCGGGCCGCCGCGGCCACCATCGTCATCGGCGCCCTGGCCTCCCTGGCGACCCTGGTGCTGGTCGGTCTGCTCCTCACCAATGTTCTGGCGCACGGAATGGTGGGGCACTGGGACGAAGCGTCCACCCGCTGGCTGGCGACGCACCGGGACAGCGGTCTCGACGCCGTGACCCACGTGCTGTCCCGCTCGGCCGACACCATCGGCATCATCGCCGCCGCGGTCATCGTGGCGATCGTCGTCGCGTTCCGCCGGCGCTGGGACCACCTGGCGATCCTTGTGACCGGTCTCGTGCTTGAGCTGAGCGTCTTCATCTCGGTCAACTTCATCGTCGGGCGGCCCCGCCCATCCGTGGAGCGCCTGGGCGCCACGCCGACGACCGGCAGCTTCCCGTCCGGTCACACGGCGGCCACGCTTGTTCTCTACGCCACCATCGCCCTGATCGTGAGCGAGACGGCTCGAAGCCTGGTGTGGCTGACGCTGACCAGGCTCGCCGCCGTGCTGATGCCGGTCGCCGTCGGCTTCGCCCGGGTGTATCGCGGCTTTCACCATCCGACCGACGTGTTCTTCGGCGTGCTGCTCGGATGCGCAGCGCTGTTCATCGCCATCGTCGCCGTACGCAGGTGGGCGCCGCCCCGGGTCCAGGAGGAAGTTCGATGACCGCCGTCAAGACGGAACAGCACCCGCACGGAACGGGCCGGGTTACCCCCGAGCCGTTCACAGCCAAGGTCGCCGTCATTGCCCACCGCCGCAAGACGCTCGGTGGCGGGCTGCTGGAACTGCGCAGCCTCCTCAACGACGCCGGCATCACCGACCCGGCATGGTTCGAGGTGCCGAAGAGCAAGAAGGCGCCCAAGCAGGCCCGCGCCGCCGTGAAGGCCGGCGCTGAGCTCCTGCTCGTCTGGGGCGGCGACGGGATGGTGCAGCGCTGCATCGACGCCCTCGCCGGCCTCGGCGAGGCGGCGGCGAACGTGACGGTCGGGATCATCCCGGCCGGCACCGCCAACCTGCTGGCGACGAACCTGGGCATTCCCCACGACCTCGCCGACGCTCTCGAGATCGCTCTGTCGGGCCGGGCCCGCCGGATCGACCTCGGAGTCGTGAACGGCGAGCACTTCGGGGTCATGGCCGGAGCCGGTTTCGACGCCCGCATGATCGACGCCGCCGACGGGGAAGCCAAGACCCGCCACGGTTCCCTGGCCTACGTCCGCACGGGCGCGTCGGCCATCCGGGCCGAACCGGAGCCGGTCCACGTCCTCGTCGACGGGGTTACCTTCTT
>JAICGL010000844.1 GCA_025923175.1 Acidimicrobiia bacterium | reverse complement strand
CCTCTACCTCGAGAACACGCTTGTGTCAGGCGCGTTCACGCCGGAGCGGCTCGCCCTGCTCGAGGTGCTGTCCGGGCAGATGGCCATCTCGCTCGAAAACGCCCGCCTCTATGCGCACCTCGAAGAAAAGGTCGCCGAACGGACCCGCGAATTGTCTGACGCTCTCCAAGACGTTCAGACGATGCAGCACCAGATGGTCGAGTCGGAGAAGCTGGCCGCCCTCGGCGGCCTCGTGGCCGGCATGGCCCACGAGATCAACACCCCGGTCGGCATCGCCGTCACCGCCGCCTCCCACCTCGTCGACCAGACCGACAAACTCCGCGCCGCCTGGCACGCCGGCTCCATGAAACGGTCCACCCTCGACCAATTCATCGCCGGCGTCGAGGATGCCAGCGGGCTCATCCTGACCAACCTCGAGCGATCCAACGAACTCGTCCAGAGCTTCAAACAAGTCGCCGTCGACCAGTCCAGCGAAGCCCGCCGCACCTTCGCCGTGCATGAGTACCTCGAAGACATCATCCGCAGCCTCCGCCCGAGCCTCAAACGCGCCCCCCACCAGTTCGACATCGAGTGCGACACCGGCCTGTCGATCACCAGTTACCCGGGCGCGCTGGCCCAGGTGGTCACGAACCTCGTCGTGAATTCCGTCGTCCACGGCTACGACGACGGCGTGACCGGCCGGATCCGCCTGGCGGCGACGGCGCAGGACGGCGGGATCCGGCTGCGCTACTCCGACGACGGCCGCGGGATACCCGACGACGTGCGCCAGCGGATCTTCGACCCGTTCTTCACCACCCGCCGTACGCAGGGAGGCAGCGGGCTCGGCCTCCACATCGTCTACAACCTCGTCACCCAGCGCCTCGGCGGCACGATCGCCGTCGAGAGCGCCCCTGGCGAGGGCACGCAATTCACCGTCGACATCCCCGATGCCGGGGCGGAGAGCACCGATGCCTGACGACGACCTCTTCGACGACGACGAGTTGCTTTTCGCCAGCGAGGACGACGATGACGTCGTCTTCGCCGCCGAGGGAGAAGACCTGGTCGCGCCGGCCAGCAATGGCAACGGCAGTTCGTGGAAGCTGCTCGTCGTCGATGACGAAGCAGCGGTCCATGACGTGACCCGCCTGGCCCTGGCCGCGTTCAGCTTCGAGGGCCGGCCCCTCCGCTTGCTCAGCGCCTATTCGGCTGCCGAGGCGGAGGGGCTGTTGGCTGACCATCCCGACACGGCCGTGATCCTCCTCGACGTCGTGATGGAGACGGACGGCGCCGGCCTCGACTTCGTCCACCACGTCCGCACGGTGGAGCGGAACCACCTCGTGCGGATCATCCTGCGGACGGGCCAGCCGGGCCATGCCCCGGAGAACCGGGTCATCGTCGAGTACGACATCAACGACTACAAGCACAAGGCCGACCTCACCTCGCAGCGGCTCTTCACCTCCGTGATCGGGGCGCTGCGGTCGTACCGGGACCTGCGTTACATCTCCGACTTCAGCCAGGCGCTCCGCCGCTTCGTGCCCGAGGAACTGACCCGCATCCTCGGCAAGCGCAGCATCGTCGATGTCGT
>JAICGL010000843.1 GCA_025923175.1 Acidimicrobiia bacterium | reverse complement strand
TCGTCGTCATCGACGTGCCGCTCCTGGTCGAGGCCGCCCGGTCGGGCTACGACGTCGTCGTGATCGTCGAAGCCCCCGAGCCCGTCCGACTGGAGCGCCTGACCGCCCGGGGCATGACCCCCGACGACGCCCGCCGCCGCATGGCCGCCCAGGCCAGTGACGCCGACCGCCGCAAGGTGGCCGACGTGATCCTCGACAACGGCGGCTCCGAGGAAGACCTGGAGCATCAGATCGACGCGCTCTGGGCCCAGCTCACGGCATCACTGAAGCGCTGAGGCCCCGGGCAAAACTGTCCCACCCCGCCGTTACGATGCGCTCATGGCCAAGTTCGAGCTGGTGTCCGATTTCGCCCCGGCCGGCGACCAGCCGGCGGCGATCGCCTCGCTCGGGGAGGGGCTGGCGGCGGGGGAGCGGTTCCAGACGCTCCTCGGGATCACCGGGTCGGGGAAGTCGTTCACCATCGCCGGGGTGATCGCCGCAGCCCAGCGGCCGACGCTGGTGCTCGCCCCCAACAAGAGCCTGGCCGCCCAGCTGACCAGCGAGTTCCGGGAGTTCTTCCCGAAGAACCGGGTGGAGTACTTCGTCTCCTACTACGACTACTACCAGCCCGAGGCCTACATCCCCACGACCGACACCTACATCGAGAAGGACAGCTCGATCAACGACGAGATCGACCGGCTGCGCCACTCGGCGACCAGCGGGCTGCTGTCGCGGCGTGACGTGATCATCGTCGCCTCGGTGTCGGCCATCTACGGGCTCGGCGCCCCCGACGAGTACGCCCACCAGCTGCTCACGGTGTCGGTGGGTGAGGAGCGCGACCAGCGTTCGATCCTGTCCCGGATGGTCGACATGGGCTACGAGCGCAACGACCTCAATTTCGTGCGCAACAAGTTCCGGGTGCGGGGCGACACGATCGAAGTGTTCCCGGCCTACGAGGAGCGGGCGACCCGGATCCAGCTGTTCGGCGACGAGATCGAGCGGATCGTCTCGGTCGACCCGGTCACCGGCGAGGTGGTGGAAGACCTCGAGAAGCTGGTCATGTTCCCGGCCTCCCACTACGTGGTGTCGAAGACCCGGATGGAGCGGGCGATCGCCCAGATCGAAGACGAGCTGAAGGACCGTCTGGCCATCCTCGAGGGGTCGGGGAAGCTGCTCGAGGCCCAGCGGCTGCGGATGCCCACCACCTACGACCTCGAGATGCTCCGGGAGGTGGGCGTCTGCTCCGGGATCGAGAACTACTCCCGGCATCTCGACGGGCGCTCGGCCGGGCAGATGCCCTACACGCTGCTCGACTACTTCCCCGACGACTTCCTCATGGTCATCGACGAGTCACACGTCGCCGTCCCCCAGCTCCACGGCCAGTATGAGGGCGACCGCTCCAGGAAGGACACGCTGGTCGAGCACGGCTTCCGTCTCCCGTCGGCCATGGACAACCGGCCCCTGCGGTTCGAGGAGTTCACCGAAAAGGTCGGCCAGGTCATCTTCATGAGCGCCACCCCATCGAGTTTCGAGATGGAGGTGTCGTCGCGGGTGGTGGAGCAGATCGTCCGCCCGACCGGGCTGAT
>JAICGL010000842.1 GCA_025923175.1 Acidimicrobiia bacterium | reverse complement strand
TAGCTGTTCGGCCCGACGGAGACCGCCACCCACTCCGGGTCCACCGCTTCGACAAACTCCGGCAGCAGCCGGCCCGAGCCGTGGTGGGGCGCCTTCATCACCGTGCAGTCGATCCGCTCAGGGTGATCCAGCAACCCCTGCTGACCGGCTTCCTCGACGTCACCGGTGAACAGGACGCACTCGCCGGCCCAGTTGACCCGGAGGACCACCGAGGCGTCGTTCAGACCCGGGCCTTCGGCCGGCGCCCGCTCGGTGACCGACACCGCCGCCACGTCCCTAAGGTCGGGACTCGGCCCGAGGACGTCGACGGTGAGGTCTCCGACCCGCAGTGACTCGCCTTCGGTCACCTGCTCCATCGGGCCTTCGGCGGTTAGCGTCGGCAGCAGCGGCGCCTTCACGCCCGGGTGCACGGCGAGGCCGATGTCGAGGCGCCGCATCGCCGCCTGGAGGCCGATGACGTGGTCGGCGTGCATGTGTGAGGCGACCAGCAGGTCGACCCGCTCGAAGCCCCGGCGCCTCAACGTCGCGGCGATCACGTCGGGCTCCCGGCCGCCGTCAACCAGGATGCGGGCCCCCGAAGGGCTCTCTACCAGCGCAGAGTCGCCCTCTCCGACGTCGAAGAAGGTGACCCTCAGGCCCGTCGGCGCGGAGGAGCCGAGGGCCGGCATCAGGCTGGCTCCCACCCACAGGACGGCCCCGGCAACGGCCGGCCACCTGGCCCACCGCCTCCGCTGCGCGAACAGGAGCCAGACGGCGGCGATGATCAGGTAGGCCGCCGCCGCTTCGGCGAGGTTGAAGTTGGGCACGTCGAGCTGGGCGGCATCCGAGCGGCCGAAGACCTTCGCCACCCACTGCAGCGCCGAGACAAGCAGCCCGGCGAGCTTCATGAACGGCCATGCCAGCGTTTCGGAGACCAGCGACGCCACCCCGCCGGCCAGACCCAGGACGGTGATGGGCGCCACCAGTAGAAAGGCCGCCAGGTTCGCCGGGACCGAGGCAACCGAGACCCGGCCGAAGTGCAGGGCGATCAGCGGGAAGACCGCGACCTGGGCGGCGATGCCGATGGCGACCGCCTCCGCCAGCGGCCTAGGAAGGGAGCCGAGCCGGGCGACGAGCGGCGGCCGCAGCCACAATATTCCGGCCGTCGCCAGGAACGAGAGCTGAAAGCCCACCGACCACAACATCATCGGGTCGAAAGCCAGCAGCCCAACGAAGGCCAGACCGAAGGCGTGGGACGGGGTCGACAGTCTCCCGAACAGGAAAGCCGCGAGGCCGACTGCCGCCATCACGGCGGCACGGAGCACCGACGGCTCCCAGCGGGTGATTGCGGTGAAGAGGACTATCGCGGCCAGTCCCAGCAAGATACCGGTCCGCCGGGAGGCTCGCAGGACGCTCAAGGCGACCGCCAGGGCAGCGAGCACCATCGCCAGGTTCGCTCCCGAGACCGCCGTCAGATGCGACAGGCCCGAGGCCAGGAAGTCGTCCTCCACCCGGGCGCTGATCTTGCGTTCGTCGCCGATCACCAGGCCGGAAAGCAGGGCCGACTGGCCCGGGCTCAAAGTGCG
>JAICGL010000841.1 GCA_025923175.1 Acidimicrobiia bacterium | reverse complement strand
TCCTGACCCGCCACGAGGCCAGCGGCCTGTACGTACTGCCGGCGCCGGTCGAGCCGTCTTTCGCCGAGCGGGTCACCGGCGACGACGTTCTCCGGATCATCGAGGTGCTCCGGAGCTTCTGCTCCTACGTCGTCGTCGACACGCCGGCGCAGTTCAACGATGTCGTTCTGGGGCTGATCGAGACCTCCGACGACGTCGTCCTGGTTGCGGGGATGGACATCCCCAACATCAAGAACGTGAAGCTGGGGCTGCAGACGCTCCGGCTCCTCTCGGTCTCTGAGTCGAAGCTGCACCTCCTGCTGAACCGGGCCAACTCCAAGGTCAAGCTCGACGTCAGCGAGGTGGAGCGCACCCTCGGCATGACGGCCAAGGCGCTGATTCCCAGCGACATCGTCGTGCCGCAGACGGTCAACAAGGGCGTCCCGCTGGTTCTCGACGCTCCGAAGACCGATGTCGCCAAGGCGTTCGAAAAGCTGGCAGATCTCTTCTCCAGTGTCGATGCCGACGTGCCGATAGGTAAGCCGAAGGGTCGGTTCGGCCGGTTCTAGGCCCCGACGGACCCTTCCCGCCACCACCAAACTCCACGAAAAGGACGCAGGATGTCTCTTTACCGACGCCTCCAGGAGGTTCAGCGCGACCCGGACGGGGCTCCGGGGCAGCGCCGGGACCCGGTGCTCGACGAGCTTCGCCAGAAGGTGCACCACCTCCTCATCGAGGAGGTCGGCCCGACGCTCTACGACCGGCGGGTCGGCCAGGACGAGCTTCGCCGCCACGTCCAGGAGCAGCTCCTGGCCATCCTCAGCCGGGAGAAGGTGCCGCTGTCCAGCTTGGACCGGACCCAGCTCCTCCAGGACGTCCTTGACGACGTCATCGGGTACGGACCCATCGACGGGCTCCTCAACGACCCGGACATCACCGAGGTCATGGTCAACGGGCCCGAGCGGGTCTACGTGGAGCGGAAGGGCAAGATCGAGCTTTCGGGGGCGACGTTCCTCGACGAGGGACACCTCAAGCGGATCATCGAGAAAATCGTGGCGCAGGTCGGCCGGCGGGTCGACGAGGCCACGCCCATGGTCGACGCCCGGCTTCCCGACGGCTCCCGGGTCAACGCCATCATCTCGCCCCTGGCGATCGGCGGTCCGTTCCTCACGATCCGGAAGTTCTCCAAGGATCCGTACACGGTCGAGGACCTGATCCAGTTCGGCACGTTCTCCCGCCCGGTGGCCAACTTCCTCGAGGCCTGCGTCAAGGGGCGCCTCAACGTCATCGTCAGCGGCGGTACGGGCACCGGTAAGACGACCGCCCTGAACGTTCTGTCGTCCTTCATCCCCTCCGATGAGCGGATCGTCACGGTCGAGGACGCCAAGGAGCTCCAGCTCCACCAGGACCACGTCCTCCCGCTCGAGTCCCGCCCGCCGAACATCGAGGGCAAGGGCGCAATCCCGATCCGCGAGCTCGTCCGGAACTCGCTCCGAATGCGGCCCGACCGGATCGTGGTCGGAGAGTGTCGATCCGGCGAGGCGCTGGACATGCTCCAGGCCATGAACACGGGCCACGACGGCTCGCTGTCCACCGGCC
>JAICGL010000840.1 GCA_025923175.1 Acidimicrobiia bacterium | reverse complement strand
GCCATCGGCTTCATGGGCTGGGGCGTGTGGGCACACCACATGTTCGCCGTAGGTCTCGGTCCGGTGGCCAACTCCGCCTTCGCGGCGTCGACCATGTTCATCGCCGTGCCGACGGGGGTGAAGATCTTCAACTGGCTCGCCACAACCTGGGGCGGCGACCTGCGCTTGAAGACGCCGATGCTGTTCGCCCTCGGCTTCATCGGCATGTTCACCATCGGCGGCCTGTCCGGCGTGAGTCACTCGATCGTGCCGTCGGACTACCAGCAGACCGACACGTACTACATCGTCGCCCACTTCCACTACGTCCTCTTCGGCGGGGCGATCTTCGGCCTGTTTTCCGGGGCCTACTACTGGGCCCCGGTGGTGACCGGCAAGCTGCTCGACGAGAAGCTGGGCAAGCTCCACTTCTGGTTGATGATGATCGGCTTCAACCTGGCCTTCGGCCCGATGCACATCCTCGGCATGCAGGGTCAGCCCAGGCGGACTTACCAGTATCCCGAAGGTATGGGCTGGGACCTCTGGAACCTCGTCTCGACGATCGGCGCCTTGACGATCGCCCTGTCGATCCTGGTGTTCATCATCAACATCTTCAAGACGATGCGGTCGCCGGAGCGGGCCCCCCGCGATCCGTGGGACGGCCGCACCCTGGAGTGGACGACCCCGACGCCAACGCCGGAGTACAACTTCGCCGAGATCCCGGTGATTCACGGCCGGGACGACTTCTGGCACCGCAAGTACACGGAGGACGAGGAGGGCCGCCTGGTCCGCATCCCGGCCGGCGGATCCGACGAGGCGTCGTCGGTCGAGACGTCCACCCACGACGGTGACGGGGACGGCCACGGTGACGACCACGGTCACGGCGAGCACGGCCACGGCATCCACCTGCCGTCGCCGTCGTACTTCCCGGCACTGCTCGCCCTCGGCATCATGATCGTCGGCTACGGCGCCATCTACCTGCGGCCCGGGCGCTGGTGGATCATGGCCATCGGCGGGCTCATCACGCTGGCCGGTGTCTTCGGATGGGGCAACGAGCCCCTGGCTGAGGACGAGCACTGATGCAAACTGCGATCGGCCACGCTCCCCACACACCCGCACCCGGCGACCACGACTACGCCGTCACCGGCATCGACTCCCGCAAGCTCGGGATGTGGGGCTTCCTGGCGTCGGAGTGCCTGTTCTTCGGCGCTCTGATCTCCAGCCACCTTCTCTACCGCTCCCGGGCACCGGAGGGAGTGCACATTCCCCACGACGTGTACGACATCCCCTACACGTCGGTCAGCTCGTTCGTCCTCCTGATGAGCTCGCTGACGATGGTGCTGGCGCTGGCCGCCATCCAGCGGAACGATCACCGGCGCCTGCGGATCTGGCTGCTGGCAACGGCTTTCCTGGGGACGGTCTTCATCGGTGGCCAGGTCTACGAGTTCACGGTCTTCACCCACGAGGGGCTGAACCTGTCGTCCAGCGTGGCGGCGAGCAGCTTCTTCGTGCTGACCGGCTTCCACGGTGTGCACGTGACCGTGGGCATCCTCTGGCTGCTCTCGCTGGTGGGCATCTCGCTGCGGGGCAAGCTGCCTGCCGAG
>JAICGL010000839.1 GCA_025923175.1 Acidimicrobiia bacterium | reverse complement strand
CTTCCTGTGCCCGCTGTGTATGTCGTGCTGGCACGTCGAGCTGGGATTCATCCACAAGATGAACCCCGGGACCTGCCCGGGTTGCCAGTACCAGCTGACCTGCCTGGAACATCACCGGAACCGGACTCCTTAGCCGCAGCGCCCCGTCAGGACGCGACACTCACCGTCCGGATGACGTCGGCCCGTACGAGGTCGAGGCGGACGTCGCCGAGGCAGCCGGTCAGGCGGCGCAGAGCGTGACGGCCGACACCCGGACGCAGCACCAGCGCTGCGCCCTCCGTACCGTGGGCCTCCACCTCTGCCGTGACGGGAAGTGACCGGAGGGTCGCCCGGCATGCGAGCCAGAGGGCGTCGGCGGTGGCCGTGGTGGGCGGCTGGCCGCGGCGATACGCGATGGCGAGGTCAATGGTTGTCGACGCCGGCCGCTCCGCCGGGTCGGGGCGCGACTGCGCTCCCTCGACGAGGGCGTTGCCGCCCATCCACCCCAGGACGGCCAGGGTCGTCAGCATCACGATGAGCCGGATGAGCGATGCTCCCCGCCGGCGAGCACCGTTCGCCGCAACGGCCGGGACCGGGTCGACCGGGCCGCTCAACAGCCCTGCCGGCGGGGGAGCCATGGTCGCCAGGCGTTGTGCCACCTGCCGGTCGAAGGCGGGGGCGGCGGTGGCCTCGGCGATCCGCTCCACGACGTAGGCGATTGCCGAGAGGACCGCGCCGGCCCCGATCAGCACCGGGACGAGCACCGGCAGCGTGCCGGCGTTGGTGGCGTCGGTCAGCCAGCGGAAGGGGTTGGGCCGTTCGACCTCGGCGCGGCGAAGCGTCTCGTACGCCGCAGCGGCCGCTTTCGGCCGGGCAGCCGGCTGCTGCTCCAGGGAGCGCAGCCGCCGGAGAATCATCGACGAGGCCAGGGCGATCTCGGCGGAGACGAAGAACAGCCCGGAGATGATCGCCCGGTTCCACTCCCACCGGTACAGGTAGATGAGCATGTAGCCGCCGGACACGGCGAGGACGACACCACCGAGGAGCCGCTGCAGGCCGGATACGAGCGCCCGCCCGTTCATGGGCCGTCCTCCTCGGCCAAGCGCACCTCACCGGTCGTCCCGTCGACGAGCAGGCGGGCCCCGTCAGGGAAGCGGCGGCGGGCGTCGGGCACCCCGACCACAGCGGGGACGTGCATCTCCCGGGCCAGGATCGCGAGGTGTGACAGGGCGCTGCCCGACTCGGACACGAGGCCGGCCAGATCCGGCAGGAACGGGGCCAGCCGGGGGTCGAGGGCGTCGACAACGAGGACGGCGCGCTCGCCGGGCCCGGGCTGGCCGTGGCGGGCGATGCCGGTGGCGCGGCCGCCGGAGGCCGGCAGCCCGTCGTGGTGGGGGCGGTGGTGCCCGGCGACGGGGACCGGCAGCCCGGCGGGCGTGAGGCGGAATGCGACCGGTAGCGGCGGCCCGGCGACGTCCCGCGCCCCGAGGTCGGCGGGAACCGAGTGTTCCTCCAGGGCGAGCCGCAGCTCGTCGAGGTCGAGGAGACGTACCGCCGCCGCGTCGGCGAGCAGGCCCGCCTTCGCCAGGCGGTTCCCGAGCT
>JAICGL010000838.1 GCA_025923175.1 Acidimicrobiia bacterium | reverse complement strand
ATGACCCGGGACGCGCCTCCGCCGCGTGTGGACGCCACTCACGGCGCGGACGTGTGGTTCGAGCCACGTCTGGTCCTCGAGGTGGTCGCGGCCGAGCTGACCCCGTCGCCCAACCACACCGCCGGGCGCGGCAAGCTCGGCCCCGACACCGGGCTGGCGCTACGGTTCCCGCGCTTTACCGGCCGATGGCGCGACGACAAGGGGCCGGAGGACGCCACGACGACCGAGGAACTCGTCCAGCTCTACCGGGCGGCCCGCCGCAACCCCAAACCAGACGACGGGTGACGCCCGTCGTGTCGATGGTGAACCCGGCCTGGTTGGGCGGTTGGGCAGACAGTGTGGAGTCCGCTGTCGCGCGGGCACTGCGGGACGTCGTGTCGGCCTACGGGTATCCACCCGGGGAACACACCGTCGGGCCGCCGGTCTCCGACATCGATCTGCTGACACACCCAGTACGGAACCACGCTGGTGGCGACGAATCTCCGGCACTTCCTCATCCGACTCCATGGTGCAGTCGAGGCCTTCGCGGATGGCGGCGCCAGCACCGACCTGTAGTGTGCCGCGGGGCTTCAGCGCTCCGCGTCGGCTCCGGCCGGCCCATCTACGAGGTGTCGGGCGGGTCGTCGCGTCGGGTGGTGGGGCCGGTCCACGGGTCGGACCGTCCGAGGGTGTGGGGGGTGCCGTCGGGTCGACTCACGCGGACTTCGCCGGTGGCGGGGTCGAGGTGGATGCTCCACTGTCCTTCGTGGACGCAGACGTGGTGGAAGCGGCACAGGAGGACGAGACGGTCGACCCGGGTGGTGCCGTCGGGGTGCCAGGGGATGAGGTGGTGGGCGTCGGTCCACGGCGCCGGCACCCGGCACCCGGGCCAGCGGCAGGTGCGGTCGCGGGCGTGGAGGGCGCGGCGGATCCAGGAGGGTACGAGTCGATGTCGGCGGCCGACGTCGAGGGGTAGGCCGGTGGCCGGGTCGAGCACGATGCGCCAGAAGTCCGCGTCGCAGGCGATGCGTTGGGCGATCCCGGGTGGGATGGGTCCGTACCAGTTCAACCAGGCCGGTTCGACCGGGGGTGGGATGCCGAGGCGGGTCAGTGGGTCCCCACGGGCGTTGGCCGCCGGTGGTGCCGGTCGGTGGTCTGCGGTCCGGTCCTGGTTGGTGGCGTCGTCGGCGGGTGGGTCGGGCAGGTATGCGCCGCGGCATCCGACGTCGGTGGGTTCGCCGCCGGGTGGGCTTTTCGCGGTCGGCGCACCGGACCCTACGCCGCCGTCATCGACGTTGGTGTCACCGTCGTTGGTGTCACCGTCGTTGGCGTCGTCGGTGTCGAGGGTGGGTTCGGTGTCGGGGGGCTTGGTGTCGCCGACGGGCTGGCTCATGTGGGTGTGTGGGTCGGTGCGGTTGTCGCCGTAGAGCAGCGTTTCGGGGCGGAGCAGGATGCCGATCTGGGGTCGCATCCCGGCCACGGTGGGCAGGTCGCCGTGGGCCAGGGCGCCGCGGGCCAGGTCGACCAGGGCGTCGGCCCGCCGCTGGGCCGGGGTGCGCGGGTCGTCCGGTCCGGGTGGTCGCATCAGCGCGTCGATGGCCT
>JAICGL010000837.1 GCA_025923175.1 Acidimicrobiia bacterium | reverse complement strand
TGCCGCGTCGGCATGCCGGAGGAGGACAACCCCGAGTTCGACCGAAGCACCCTCCGCTACATGTACACGTCGCTGGTCACCCCACAGTCGATCTACGACTACGAGCTCGACACCCGGGAGCGCACCCTCCTCAAGCAGGAGCCCGTCCTCGGCGGCTACGACCCGGAGCAGTACGAGACCCGCCGACTGTGGGCCACGGCCAGCGACGGCACCAGAGTGCCCATCTCCCTCGTGGCCAGAAAGGGCACACCGGTCGACGGGTCGGCCCCCTGTGTCCTGTACGGCTACGGGTCCTACGAAGCCAGCTCCGACCCCCGCTTCTCCTCCCTGCGCCTGAGCCTCCTCGACCGGGGCTTCGTGTGGGCCATTGGCCACATCCGGGGCGGAGGCGAGATGGGCCGCGCGTGGTACGAAGCCGGCAAGCTCAAGCACAAGGCCAACACCTTCACGGACTTCATCGCCTGCGCCGAGCATCTGATCGCCGAGGGGTGGACGTCATCCGAACGGCTGGCGATCTTCGGCGGCAGCGCCGGCGGGCTCCTCGTGGGCGCCACCATCAACCTCCGGCCCGACCTCTTCCGGGCGGCCGTGGCCGAGGTCCCGTTCGTCGACGTGGTCAGCACCATCTCCGATCCCACGCTGCCGCTGTCGGTCATCGAGTGGGAGGAGTGGGGAAACCCGGCCGATCCCGGCTACTACGAGACCATCAAGTCGTACTCCCCTTATGACAACGTGCGGCCGGTGCGCTACCCCGACCTGTTCGTGACGGCCGGTCTCAACGACCCCCGGGTGTCCTACTGGGAACCGGCCAAGTGGGTGGCCAGGCTACGGACGACGGCCGAGCCCGGCACCAAGGTCCTGCTGCGGACGGAGATGGGCGCCGGCCACGGTGGCCCGTCTGGGCGCTACGACGCCTGGCGCAAGGACGCGGAGATCTTCGCTTTCCTGCTCGACGCCGTCGGCCTCAAGGAGTAGCGACTAGCAGGTGACCTGCGAGACCCGGGGCGGGGTCGGCCGCTTGCCCACCGGGGCCATCATCTTCCACCGGTTGGCCTCGATGACGCCCTGGACGACACAGGGCGGAACCGGCTGCGGATCAGGGCTGACGGCCGGGGACATCAGGTTGCCCTCGTAGTTGGTGTGGCCGAGGCCCAGCGCATGCCCGAACTCGTGCTTGGCGATCTGGCCGAGACCGCCCGTGTTCGCCGGCGCCACGGCGCCCTGGATGGCGATCTCGACCTTGCTGATCAGCCCCCGCTTGGTGAAGCTCGTGACGGCCTGACCTTCGGTCCGGCCCTCCGCCGGGGTGAACCGAATCGTCACGTCGGCCGGGCCGGAGACGGGGACCTCCGTCAGCGTCACGGCCGGGAGTTCCGCGTCCCAGTCCTTGATGGCGGCGCGGATCACCCTGGTGCTCGGCCCGTCGGGCGACGAGATGCTGTATGTCAGGTTCCCGTCTTCAAGGCTGCGGCCCCAGGCGCAGCACAGAGCCAGCTCGTGGCTCTCGCCCTCCGCGCTCGCGTCCCCGCTGCCGAACGGGAACTGCGTCCAGACGAGCGCCAGCACCACGATGAGTGTCCTCG
>JAICGL010000836.1 GCA_025923175.1 Acidimicrobiia bacterium | reverse complement strand
GGAGCAGTTCGACACCTCGCTCAAGGTCCCCCACATGGGGTGGAACACCCTGTCGGCGGGCGACTCGCCGGTGTTCGGGGAGTTCGACGACCGGTACTTCTACTTCGTCCACTCCTACTACTGCGTGCCCACCGATGAGCGGGTGGTCTCCGCCCGGACCGACTACGGCGTGCAGTTCGCCTCCGCGGTCCACGACGGCAACGTCTACGGGGTCCAGTTCCACCCCGAGAAGTCCAGCGACGACGGGCTGGCGCTCTACCGCCGCCTTCTGGAGGAGATCTCTTGAACCCTCCGGTGATTCTGGTCGCCGTCGACATGGTCGCCGGTGAGGTCGTGCGGCTCACCAAGGGCGACATGGGGCAGAAGACGATCTACGGGCAGGACCCGGTCGCCGCCGCACTGGAGTGGGAGGCCCGGGGTGCCCGGTGGCTGCACCTGGTGGACCTCGACGGCGCCACCGGAACCGGCATCGACAACTCCGAGCCGATCGGCCGAATCATCGAGGCCGCCAAGGTCCCGGTGCAGATCGGCGGGGGCATCCGGTCCCTGGAGGCCATCGACCGCTGGGTCGAGCTCGGGGTGACCCGGGTATGCGTCGGAACCAAGTCCATGGACTTCAAGTGGCTGGCCGAAGCGACCACCGAGTTCGGCGACCAGTTGGTGGCTTCGCTCGACACCCGCGCCGGGACCGTGCGGGTCGGCGGTTGGACCGAAGGGAGCGGCATGCCGACCCTGGAGGCTCTGAACCGCATGGTCGACGCCGGGGTCCGCCGCATCATGTTCACCGACATCGAGCGGGACGGGACCCTGACCGGGCCCAACCTGCCGGCGATCGAGGAGGTCCTCGACGCGGTGTCGATCCCGGTGATAGCCGCCGGCGGAGTGACGAACACCGACGACCTCGTTGCGCTGGCGACCCTGGCCCCCAAGGGCCTGGAGGGGATAGTCGTCGGCAAGGCGCTGTACAACGGCAACATCGACCTGGCCGAGGCACAGGCCAAGCTCGACTCGTGACTCTCGCTAAACGGGTCATCCCGTGCCTGGACGTCCATGACGGGCGGGTGGTCAAAGGCATCAACTTCGTGAACCTGGTCGACGCCGGGGACCCGGTGGAGCTGGCGGCGACCTACGACCGCGAGGGCGCCGACGAGCTGGTGTTCCTGGACATCACCGCGTCGCACGAGGCCCGGGACACGATCGTCGACCTGGCCCACCGCACCGCCGAGCAGGTGTTCATCCCGTTGACCATCGGCGGAGGAGTCCGCACCATCGACGACATGCGCCGGCTTTTGAGGGCGGGGGCAGACAAGGTCGGGGTCAACACCGCCGCGATCGAGCGGCCGGCCCTGATCCGGGAGGGGGCCGACAAGTTCGGCGCCCAGTGCATGGTGGTGGCAATCGACGCCCGCCGGCGGACCGACGGATCCGGCGGCTGGGAGGTCTTCACCCACGGGGGGCGCAAGCCCACCGGCCTGGACGCGCTGAAGTGGGCGGAGACCTGCGTCGCAGAAGGGGCCGGGGAGATCCTGCTGACCTCCATGGACCGGGACGGCACCAAAAGCGGCTTCGACAACGAGCTGTTGC
>JAICGL010000835.1 GCA_025923175.1 Acidimicrobiia bacterium | reverse complement strand
GACGACCGCCAGGGGCAGCGGGATCCCGAAGTCGGCGTTGGCCCGGGCGGTGACGAAGGCTCCGACACCCATGAGGGCCACCTGGGCCAGGGAGATCTGCCCCGCCCAGTGGACCAGCACATGCAGCCCGGCGGCGATGAGGATGCCGATGGCCATCTGGACGACGACGGTGTTGCCGAACTCCGACAGCCGCCAGGCGCAGAGGAAGGGGATGGCTAGGGGGATCGCCAGGCGAAGGTGCGACGTCTTCATGCGGTCCTCCGCACCGCCGCTTGCGGCCGGAGCAAGAACAGCACGATCAGGCCCACGAGGACGGCCTCCGGCAGGCCGGGCTGGGTGGTCTGGCGGGTCAACGTCGCTTCGGCCAGGCCGAGGGCCAGACCGGCCCCGAGCGCCCCGGCGACATTGTTGAGCCCGGCCAGGAGGGCAGCGGCGAAGCCCCGGATGGCGAGGAGCGTCATGAAGAAGATGTCGAAGCCGACGAGGGGAGCGACGAGCACGGCGGCGAACCCGGCCAGTGCGCCGGCCACCGTCCACGTGATGACGTCGAGGCGGGTCACGTCGACGCCCATCAGTTCGGCGGCGTAGGGGTCGCTGGCGCTCGCCCGGAACAGCAGGGCCATCCGGCTGGTGCGGAACAGGATGAAGAATCCGCCGGCCAGGACGATGCCGGTGCCGAGCACCAACAGCCGCGATCCGGTGAAGGTCATCCCGGCGAAGGACACCCGCACGTCGGCGAGGGGCGGCGGCACGTAGAACTGGTCGGGCCCCCAGATCTCGTTGGCCACGAAGACGAGGACCCCGGCGACGGCCAGGGTCCCGATGAGCATGTTGAGCGGGTCGGACCGCCGGCGGGCCAGCAGCAGGAAGGTCAGGCAGCCGAGCACGGCCGATGTGGCCACCGCGGCGGCGGCGGCGACCAGGTAGGGGAGTTTCTGCTCGACCGACAGGACGTAGAAGATGAACGCCCCGAACATCCCGACCTCGCCGTGGGCGAAGTTCAGCACCCCCGACTTCTTGTAGACGAGCGTGATGCCCAGCGCGACCAGTCCGTAGATCGCGCCGATCACCAACCCGTTGCTGAGGATCGTCGTCACGGCCCCCTCCCCCTCTCTCGGGGCGACTGTAGGCAGGGGCTTTCCCGCTGAATGTCGTCTGGACGACACATCCAGCGAGCCCACAGGCACAGTTCCGGGTACGGTCACTCGATCGATGCGCAGCCCGACCTCGACGCGTTCGTCGCCGCCTTCGGCGAATGGGTGGAGGCCTGCTGGTTCGCCGAGTCGGAACGGGCCGAGACCCGCCTCGAGGCCCTCGTTGCCTTCCCGCCCGAGGTCGTCCTGGTCGGGTCTTTGTGGATCCTGCGCCGGCTGCTGGAGGTGAACGACCCGCGAGGTCTGGCTCCCGCCTTCGGCGATACCGGTGACGTCGGCGGCGCGCTGGCCGAGCACCTGCTGATCACCGGGCCGGACCCGCCCCGGGAAGCGCTGATCCGGGCCGTCGTGGCGGCGGCGGGTGCCGGCCCCGAGGCCCGCCGGACGCTGCTCGCCGCCTATGGGCCGGAGGCTGTCGAGGCGGCGGCGCT
>JAICGL010000834.1 GCA_025923175.1 Acidimicrobiia bacterium | reverse complement strand
GTTCGCGATCGACCGGCAGGGAGCTGCCGGTGGTCCCTCCGGCTCCTGCCGGGCTCCGGTTGACCCAGTTGAAGGCGTTCTCCAGCCGCATCAGGTTGCGGAGGACGGCCTGGTGGTGCCCGGCGAGCACGTAGCCCAGCGTCGTCGGCTGGGCCGGCTGGAGGTAGGTGAAGTCGGCCATCAGCGAGTCGCGATGGCGCCGGGCCTGCGCCAGGTAGGCGTCCCCCAGGGCGAGGAGGGCGGTGTGGGCGTCGAGCACCGCCCACCGGGTGGCGACCCGCAGCGCGACCCGGGCCGCTTCCCGCCGGGGCCGCCCGACCGTCATCCAGCCGGCCCGGGCGCCGGCCAGTGCCTCGAGCTGCCGCTCCCGGGAATTCCAGGGGTCCCCGTAGGTCGGGTCGTACGGGAACTCCTCCGGCGGGACGGACGCCATCGCCAACAGCGCCTTGAGGAGGGCAACAACGTCCTCGGCCGGCAGGAACCCGGCGTCGGCCAGCGCCAGCACGTGGGCGAGGTCGGCAAGGGTGAAAGCGTCGTGGAGAAGATGGGCGTCGGCCATCTCCATGGCGAACCCGGCCTGGACGAGCGCCTCGCCCGCCTCCGACTGCAGCCGCCCCCCGAGCCCCAGGTACTCCGGTTTGTCGCTCACGGCAGGGCGGCCAGGGCGGCCAGGGCGGCCGGGGTGCCGCCGGTGTGGAGGAACACAACGGGACCGGCGAGGCGGCCGGCCCGGGTCTCGGCGATCAGCGCGGCCATCGCCTTTGCGGTGAAGACCGGGTCGAGCACGAGGCCCTCGGTGCGCAGCGCCAACTCGGCCGCATCGTCGCCCTCCGGCGACGCTTTGCCGTACCCCGGGCCGAGGTAGCCGCCGAGGAGGTGGACGTTGGAGTCGTCGAAGGTTTGATCAGAGCCCAGCCGTTCGGCGCAGCCGGTGGCGAGGAGAGCGACGCGCTCGATCACCTCCTCCGGCGGCCGGCTCACGGGCACGCCGATGACGCCGAGCCTCCGGCCACAGAGGACGGTGGCGCCAGCGACGAGACCGGCCTGCGTTCCGCAGGATCCGGTGGCCAGCAGGACGGTGGCCGATTCGACTCCCTCGGCATCGAGCTGATCGCGCAGCTCGAGAGCCGCCACCGCGTAGCCCACCGCGCCGACGGCGCTGGCACCGCCCCGTGGGATCACGTAGGGGTTCCGGCCGTCGGCTGTCAGCTTGGCGGCCACCTCCTCCAGGCGGGTATCGACCGAGGCCCGCTCCGGCGAGCCGGTGAAGATCACATCGGCTCCGAGACGGCGGGCGAGCCGCAGCCCGAGCGGCTCCGGTGCCGGCGCCGTGCCGTAGCTGACCACCACACAGCCGAGCCCCAACCGAGCGGCCGCCGCCGCCGTCAGCTGCACGTGGTTCGACCCGCCACCGCCGCCGGTCACCAGCGTGTCGGCTTCGTGCGACTGCGCCTCGCCGCAGAGGAACTCGAGCTTGCGGGCCTTGTTGCCGCCCAAGAGGAGCCCGGTCAGGTCGTCGCGCTTGACCCACACCTCGACGCCCACCGCTTCCGACAGGCGGGGAGCGGGCAGCAACGGCGTGGGCAGG
>JAICGL010000833.1 GCA_025923175.1 Acidimicrobiia bacterium | reverse complement strand
GTCAGGGCGAGGAGCGCCCCCGCCAGCGACCCTCGCTCTCTCGACGCGATCGCGACCTTCATCAACCTGAGCAGTCTGGGCGCCGCTGCCCGTTCGTGCCAGGGCCCAAGGTCCCAAAGCTGCGGGTCGGGCATTTGGGCCGAACGGCCCTGGCACGGGCCCCGGCGCGAGAGAACGCTTGAAGGAAACAACGAACGAGCATGAGCCGGCGTTCGAGACGAAGGCGTCCTAATCCTGCGCTGGGTGGAACGGCGGCTCAGGAAGGAATCGGTATGGCCGAGCGAGCCGCAACCCTCACTGCGCCTTCGTCGTCAACCGCTGCGGCCCGGACGGTTGACGCCGCGAAGATCTACGGAAGGGGGCAGACCGAGGTCCGCGCCCTCGACGGCGTCACGGTGGAGTTCCCGCAGGGCCAGTTCACCGCCATCATGGGGCCGTCGGGATCGGGCAAGTCCACCTTGCTCAACTGCGTCGCCGGCCTCGACACCCTGACGTCGGGCAAGGCGTTCGTCGCCGGCGCCGACTTGAGCACCCTGAACGACAACCAGCTGACGATCCTGCGCCGGGACCGGGTCGGGTTCATCTTCCAGGCCTACAACCTGGTCCCGACCCTGACGGCGATCGAGAACATCACCCTCCCGATGACGCTGGCCGGCCGCAAGGGCGACCCGGTGTGGATCGACAAGGTGGTCGAGGTCATGAAGATCGGCGACCGCCTGAAGCACCGTCCCGCCGAGCTCTCCGGTGGCCAGCAGCAGCGGGTGGCCGTGGCCAGAGCCCTGGCCGGCCGGCCGGCGATCATCTTCGCCGACGAGCCGACCGGCAACCTCGACTCCCGGGCCGGCGCCGAGGTCCTGGCCTTCATGCGCAAAGCGGTCGAGGAGATGGGCCAGACGATCGTCATGGTCACCCATGACCCGACGGCGGCGAGCTACGCCGATCGGATCCTGTTCCTCGCCGACGGCCGGGTGGTCGACGAGATGTTCGAGCCCACCGCCGAGAAGGTCCTTGAGCGGATGAAGCGGTTCGGGGAGTGAGGGCACCATGCTGTGGTTGACCATCAAAGGGCTGCTGGCCCGCAAGCGCCGGCTCTTCACCACCGCGCTGGCGGTGACGCTCGGGGTGGCGTTCATGTCGGGCACCCTGGTGCTCACCGACACGATCGGGAAGACCTTCGACGACCTGTTCGGCAGCGCGCTGGCGAACACCGACGTCCAGGTCCGCCAGGTCGCCGCCTTCGAGGGCGTACCCGGGGCCGACACCGCGGACCAGCGCGGGCGCGTGGACGCGTCGCTGATACCGGTCCTGAGGAACGTCAAGGGCGTGGCCGTCGCCGAGGGCGACATCTTCGGCTACGCCCGCCTACTCGCCAGCGACGGCAAGCCCATCGGCAACCCCGAGATGGGCGCGCCGACCATCGGAGCGCCCTGGAGCGACACCGAGCTGAACCCCTTCCAGCTGGTCGCCGGCCAGGCGCCGAGGAGCGACGACGAGGTCGTGATCGACCGCAAGAGCGCGACGGACGGCAAGCTGGCCGTCGGCGACACCACGACCGTGCTGGTGCAGGCCGGGCCGCAGCAGGTCCGGATC
>JAICGL010000832.1 GCA_025923175.1 Acidimicrobiia bacterium | reverse complement strand
GGCCGAATCCACCACGGCGCCCGGGGCGCCGTCGGAGAAGAACGCAGCCGGGCGCTCGACGTCGGTGGCTGCGGCTGCTCCAGCCGGACGATCCGTTCCGCCGGCCAGTGGGCCTTTGCGGCTCGGAGTGCCGGTGCCCACCAGGGGATCGCTGGCCGGTGAGGGCGCCGAGGTCCTCCGGGCCGTGCGCGCCGTCGTCGAGCGGTCCAACGAAACCGGCGGAGTAGGCGGCCGGCAGGTCGAAGTCGTCGCCGTCCCCACCGACGATGCCGCCGCCCGTGCTGCCGCCCTCAACCGTGTCCAGGCGCTCGTCGGCGGATTCGCCATCGAGGCGCCATCCGGGATGCCCTGGATCATGCCCGCCGACGTGGGCCTGACCGGGCCCGACGTGGCTGCCGCCGAACTGGCCGCCGAGCAGGCCGGGGCCGCGCTCGCCGCCGATCTCGCCGCTCGCAACAGTCGCGGCACCGTTGCTGCCGTCGTGGCCCCCGGCCCGGATGCCGGTCTCGTCACCGGGCTGGCGAAGTCGCTGCTCGTCCACTCGGTAGAGGCCGGGCACAAGACGAGCTGTGACCAGGAGATGTCCGCCCTCCGCAAGCGCGATGTGGTGGCGCTCGCCCTGGCTGTTCCGCCCGACCTCGCCCGGCGCTGCGCAGCCGCCGCAGCTCGCATCGGGTGGCGCCCCTCCGGCGGATTGCTGCTGTCGCCGTCGGCGGTCTACGCCCATCTGGAGCGCGACCTCGTGACCCAGGGCGCCCGGAGCGCGTTGGCGCTGGCGACACCCAACGCCGACGACTCCGGTTCCAGCCGCTTCCGCCGGTCCGCCCCCGGGTGTGATTCCTACCGCTCACTGGTGTCGTTCGCCGCCGCCGAGCTGGCGCTGGGTGCGGCCGGTGCGTCGAACGGTGTGCTCACGATGAGCGGCCTGCGGGACAAGCGCTGGCGTTCCGACCTTTACGACGTCGAGGGTGGCCAGCACACCACATCGCGGGTCGTGTCGGTCCGCTGGGGGCGCTGGACCACCGTCGAGTCCCGCAGTTCCTCACCGGGGATGCGCCGCGGCGTGGTCTTGCCGGATCCCGGCGCAGTGATCGCCTCGGGCCGCGAAGAGTTTTAGCGGAGGACACTGAAAAAAGATTCGCGGCGGTCCGGCAGGAGGCGGTTTTTTCAGTGCCCTCCGAGCCTGACTATCGCAAGCGTCAACCGGTCCCTACCATCGCGCCTGTGACCGGCCGGGCGACCGCCACGGTGCTCTTCACAGACCTCGTTGGTTCGACCGAGCTGCGAGGGCGGTTGGGAGACGACGCCGCCGAGGAGTTGCGGCGCGTCCACGACCGGCTCCTGACCGAGGCGGTGGAGGGCAACGGCGGCCGGGTCGTCAAAGGCCTGGGTGACGGGATCATGGCCACCTTCGCCGGAGCGGCCGATGCGGTGGCCGCAGCCGTCGCTGTGCAGCAAGCGATCGACCGGATGAACCGGTCCGGCGGTGCACCGGAGCCGTTGGCCCTGCGGGTCGGGCTGTCCGCGGGCGACGTGGCGATGGAAGGCGACGACGTCCACGGAACCCCGGTGATCGAGGCGTCGCGGCTGTGTGCCGC
>JAICGL010000831.1 GCA_025923175.1 Acidimicrobiia bacterium | reverse complement strand
TCGCTGGCCTTCGAGAACGCCGAGGGCGGCGTCGGTGGCCGGAAGGTCGTCGTGCGGTCCGGCGACGACGCCGGGGATCCCGTCGAGGCCCGCCGTTTGGCGGAGGAGCACCGTGGCGCCCGTCTGGCTGTTCCCTGCGGCCCTGCCGGCGGCGTGACCGCCGGGGTGCTCAAGGCCCACATGCCGGTGGTCATGGCCGACGCCCTCGCTCCGCCCGTCGATGGCGAGCGGATCTTCCGCCTGTCCGGCGATCCGTACGCCGAGGGCTGGGCCGCGGGCCGGACACTGGCCAGGAGCGGGTTCGTGGGCCGCCCCGATGCCCCGCGCCGGATGTCGGTGGTCGTCGAAGCCGATGATCCGGCCAAGGACCGGATCGTCGCCGGCGTCCGCGACGCGCTGGCGCTCGACCCGGCGCAGGCCGCCGAGGCCGAGGGTGGCACGAGGCCCGAGAGCACCGCCGACGTCGAGGTGGTCGTCCGGGCCCACGAGCCGGGCACGCCCCTTTTCCCCGTCGTGCAGGAAGCGGTGAACGGCGACCGTTACACGGCCACCTTCCTGGCCGCTGAGCCGGTGGCCCTCGGGGCGGCGCTGGAGCAGTTGTCCGACCTCGAGATCGTGTCCAACGGCGCCCTTCTGGTGGCGTCACGGGCCTTCGACGAGACGTTCCTGCGCAGCTCGAGGATCGGGCGGCGCGGCGATGTGAAGATCTACGGTGAGGTCGCTCCCGACAGCGGCGATTCGCTGCTCTACACGAAGCTGGTGTCGTCGATCTTCCCTGGAGAGCAGTCGACCGCCGACGGGCTCCGGGGCTTCATGGCCGGCAAGGCGATCGTGGCCGGCCTGGCCAAGGGGTCGTCGCGCAGCGCGCTGCTCGAGCACCTCAAGGTGGCCAACCTCCTCAAGTCGGAGGTCGACGGCGGGCCCCAGGACGGATTGGTTTCCGGGTGGAGCCCGGCCGCGCCGGCGGCAGGATCCTGGCGGTTCCTGCTCTTCAAGGGCAGCTTCATCCCAGCCGGCCTCCTCCCCGGTCGTTCTCCCGAACCGGGCCGGTACTTCCCTGAGGGTGGTGCGTGGAGCCGGGTGGCGACCGGAAACGTCGGGCTGTGCGGCCCGCAACTCAGCGCCCAGGGGGCGCCACCCCCCTGCGGGCCGCCGCCGAAGAAGTGAGCGAGCGGGGTCAGCCTGGCTTGATCAGCTTGTTCAATCGGCGGAACAGATCGTCGGTCCTCTCCTGCGGGAGGCCGGTGACCTGGACCCGGCCGGCGAAGGATGAGAACCGCACCTCCGGAGCGCTCACCACGTTGCCGTCGACCAGGATGGCCAGCCGCTTGCCCTGATTCCGCTGCGCGAACCCGTCGAGGTTGGCGCTGCCCACGCTGCCGAGGACGACCGACACCGCCGGGGCCCCGGCCGGTGTGTTGCCCACACTGGCGGAGCGGACGTCGGTGGCGTTGATGATTGGGCTGCCCAACTCGAGACACTCCTCCTTACCGTCGGACGTCAGCGGGAGGACCACCAACTCGCCTTTCCCCGGCGCCTTGTCCGGGCAGGGCGGGGGAGTGGCCGACAACACCGGACGCAGCTCGAGGAGCCTTCGGTCGGCGGAGTCGTCGCC
>JAICGL010000830.1 GCA_025923175.1 Acidimicrobiia bacterium | reverse complement strand
GCCACCACGGCGGGATCCCGGCAGATGAGCGTGTCGTCGAGCCCCGACGGCAGGGCGAGGCGGGGCAGCAGCGGAGCGAGGATCCGGACGAGGAGCAGCTTCGCCTTCTGCTCCCGGAGGGGGCTCTGCAGGGCCGCGCCGGTGGCGACGACCCCGGCCAGCGCCGGGCGGCGTTCCAGGGTGTAGGCGAGAACCAGCAGGCCGCCGAGGCTGTGACCGTAGAGGAATCGTGGTATGCCGGGGTGCCACTCGCCGGCGTCGCCGATGAGGCGGTCGATGTCCCGGTAGGCATCGGCGAACCGTGTGTCGCCTCGCCGCCCGCCGGATTCCCCATGGCCCCGCAGGTCGAAGGCGCTCACCGCGTAACCGGCCGCGTTGAGGCGAGTGGCCACGGCGTCGTAGCGACCGCTGTGTTCCCCGAGGCCGTGCACCAGGCAGACGACGGCCCTGGCTGCGCCGTCCGGTTCCCAAGAGCGGGTGTGGATCTTCACCCCGTCGGCGTCGACGTCAGCGCTGAAGGGTCTCATTGTGGTCCCGGTCGACATCGGGAATGACGATCTCGTCGGGTTCCGGCCGTGGCGCGCCGTGGAGCACGTCGGTGATTTCGTCGCCGATGAGCTCGTCGCGTTCGAGCAGCGCCTCGGTGAGGGCGTGGAGCACGTGGCCGTTCGCTCGCAGGATGGCGGCCGCGTCGGCGCGTGCGGTATCCAGCCGTGCCTCGACCGCCGCTCGGCCTTTCTCGTCGGCCAGAACCCTGGCCACCGGGCCGGTCGACACCGGGCCCGGCTCGACGGCGTCGAACGAGACCAGGGAGCCGGTCATGCCGTAGGAGCCGACCATGTAGGCCGCCAGGCGGGTGGCGTGGGCGAGGTCCCCGACCGGGCCGGTGCCGGCCTGGCCGAAGACGAGTTCCTCGGCGCACAGCCCGCCGAGGGAGATCGTGATGAGCCCCTGCAGTTCGGAGGCGGTCTGGGTGAAGCGCTCTTCCCGGTCGGAGTGGGCGAGGAGGCCCAGAGCTTCGCGCCGTTTGATGATCGAGAGCACCTCGAGCTTGCGGCCCGGGCTCGTGACGTGGGCCACCACCGCATGGCCTGCCTCGTGGGTGGCGATGGCCCGCTTCTCGTCGTCGGTGTACTCCACCGGCTGTTTGAGACCGATCTCTTCGGTGAACTTGGCCTGCTGCACGTCGGCCCAAGTCATGGCGGCGCGCCCGGCTCGCAGGGCCCAGACGAGACCTTCGTCGAAGAGGTGCTCGATCATCACCGGGGAGTAGCCGGCGGTCATGGCGGCCAGGGCATCGCGGCGGTCGGGCCGGTCGAGTTCGGCGTGGTGCGCCTTGCGGTCGAGGTAGTAGTCGATGATCTCCCGCCGCCCGGACCGGCTGGGCAGGTCGAAGTGGATGGACCGGTCGAACCGGCCGGGCCGGAGGAGCGCGGGGTCGAGGTCGGAGGCCCGGTTCGTCGCACCGATCACGAGCACGTTGGCCGGAACGGGGCGGCGCCGGGCGATCTGGCGCTGGTCGGGCAGCCAGTTGTTGAGCCGGTCGACGATCGCGCCGTGGAACCGCTGTGAGCGCGTGGGATGGTCGAACGACTGCAGTTGCACGAGGAGTTCG
>JAICGL010000829.1 GCA_025923175.1 Acidimicrobiia bacterium | reverse complement strand
CGGTAGAGCGTGTTGGGGTTGCACCCGTCGAGCAGGAAGCCCACGACGTGACGCGGCCGCTCACCGGGGATCAGCAGGTCGGTCAAGGGGTGACCGTCCTGGCGGGCCAGGTAGGCGTCGGCCCGGTGGAGGCCGTTGAGGCCCCGGCCGAGGCGGTGGGGGAGACCGAGGAGCTGCGCCAGAGTGGGAGCGACGTCGACGAGGCGACAGGTTCGATCGACCAGCCCGTCGGCCCGCACCCCCCGGCCGGCCAGCACGAACGGAGCCCGGGCCTGGACGACGTCGAGTGAACCGTGCTCACCGCGGTGCCCGCCCCGGTCCTCGTAGTTGTGGGCGCTGCTGTGGACCACGCACAGGTCGGGGGCCATCGGCGCCTCGAAGAACTGCACCACCTGCTCGTAGGCGTGGGGGTAGGCATTGGCTGCCCGGCTCGGGTAGCGGCTCGCCGCCTCGGCGGCTGCACCGGCGAAGCGGCTGCAGTCCTGGTCGCCAAGGGGGTTGCGGCCGGTGACGTCGAGGATTTCGTAGCGCCAGCCCGACCCGTCGATGCGGCGGGCGAAGCGGACGGACCCGTCGGCCGTGTGGGCCTCGTAGGCGCCCTTCCGTACCGTGAGGACCATCTCCACGATCGGGTCGAGCGACCGGTCCGTCAGCACCTCGAGGGCGGCGGCGGCCGACGCGGCCCGCGTCGCGCCGGGGCCGGCACTGTCCGGGGGCGGGACCATGGTCACAGAGTGTGATTCCTCACCGCTGGTTGTCGCACCTGCCGCTGTCACTGCTAGCCTTATCGGCCTGCCGCCTGGCCGTATTCGGGCGGTCGCGCCCGATGAAAGGAAGTCCCGGGTGAGGACCTTCTCCCCAAAGCAATCTGACATCACCCGCGCCTGGCACCTCATCGACGCCGACGGCATGGTGCTGGGTCGGCTGGCGAGTGAGATCGCCCGCATCCTGCGGGGGAAGCACAAGCCGATTTACGCCCCTCATATAGATACGGGCGATTTCGTGGTGGTGGTCAACGCTTCCAGGATCGCCGTCGACCCCAAGAAGGGCGCTGACAAGCGGTACTACCGCCACTCGCAGTACCCCGGCGGCTTCCGGTCGGAGAACCTCGAGAGCCTCATGGCGCGCAACCCCGAGCGGGTGCTGCGCCTGGCGGTCAAGGGCATGCTGCCGAAGGGCACCCTCGGCCGGCAGATGCTGAAGAAGCTCAAGATCCACCCCGGCCCGACGCATCCCCACTCTGCCCAGCAGCCGCAGCCGCTCCAGCCCGCCTACGCCCGCAAGGCGCGGGCGGCACAGTAGAGGAGTCCACGGAAGTGCCGAAGCCCCTCATCCAGACCACCGGACGGCGGAAGGAAGCGGTGGCGCGGGTGCGGCTCCGCCCCGGAACCGGGGTGATCATGTGCAACAAGCGGCCGTTCGAGAACTTCTTCCCGAACGCCACGCACCGCCAGATCGTGACCGAGCCGCTCCGTCTGACCCAGACGGCCGAGGTCTACGACGTGGATTGCACGCTGACGGGCGGCGGGGTCAGCGGGCAGGCGGGGGCCATGCGGCTCGGAATCTCCCGGGCGCTCGTGACCCTCGACCCCGACCTGCGGCCGCAGGTCAAGAAGGCGGGGCTCCT
>JAICGL010000828.1 GCA_025923175.1 Acidimicrobiia bacterium | reverse complement strand
CCATCACGAGCGTCTCGTCGCCCGTCATGCCGTTCGGGCCGTAGGACACCGAGCCGTTCTTGCCGTCGGCCGTCACCCGGAGCACCCACTGCCCCTTCAGCTCGACGGTCGTGGCGTTGGCCGTACCGGCCAGGAGGGTCACCGGACCGAGCACCTGGGTCGTCTCCCCCATGAGACCGAGACGCCCCGCCTCGGAACCGGGAACGACTACCGTCTTCGACTCCGACCGGGAGAGGGGCGCGGCGCCGGAAGCGCCGACGCTCAGGCCCTTGAGGCCGGTCAACCCCACCATCGCCAGGTCGGCGGCGTTGCCCTGCCCGTAGGCGAGGTTCGATCCGAGTACGCAGCCCCCGGCCGACGACAGCGCCTGGGCACGGGCCCGGAGCGGCGCGGCGTGGGCCATCGAGCCCACCTGGAGCGGGGCCGCTTCCTGCTCGACCGGCGACGAGTTCGGCGGGGCGGTGGCGACCGCATTGCCGAACAGGCTCGTCGAGAGGCCGGGGAGGAGCCCGAGGCCGACCCCGAGGCCCAGACCCTGCCCGTAGCTGCCCTTGGCGGGAAGGACGGGGAGGGCCACCCGGCCCAGTTCACTGTTGACTGCCGTGGTGTTGGCGGCCGAGGTGGCGGCGGCGGTGGACGAGACGACGTCGAGTGTGGCGCCGACCCCGCCGACTCCGGCGTGGAGCACCGTGCCGGTGGCGAAGGCGGCGTAGCCGTTCCCGGCCGCCAGCAGCGGCGCCACTGATCTCGCCGCCCCGCCGGTGACCGGGCTCAAGATGGGAGAGAGAAGTCCTCCGGCATCGAGCGCCTGGGCAGCCAGACTCGACGTGAGGGCGAAGACGCCGGCCAGTGCCGCCGCCCGCCTGATCCGCCGTGATTTGCCCTGCTCCCCCATGTTCCGCCCCAGTTCGACCACTCAGGGTGGTAAAGCCCCTGTGGTCCGGTTTGTTCGACACGCAAAGTGAGACTCCCTTCCCAAAACGGGCATCCGAGCGGACTAAAAGCCCACGTCAGAAGGACTTTTCGCACGAACGGGTGAATACCGGACAAAGGGCCTTATCCGGCCGAACCGGGACGCGAAAGTGGGGCGCCCGAAGGCGCCCCACCGTTCGTTACTGGCTTTTGAGGAGTGGCTTTAGAAGTCGTCCATCCCGCCGCCGGGCATGCCCGGGGCAGCGCCTTCCTTCTCCGGCTTGTCGGCGATGACGCACTCGGTGGTGAGGAAGAGGGCGGCGATCGAGGCGGCGTTCTGGAGCGCCGACCGGGTCACCTTGGCGGCGTCGATGACGCCCTTCTTCGTCAGGTCCTCGTAGTCGCCGGTGGCGGCGTTGAGGCCGTTGGCGCCCTTCAGCGCCCGCACCTTCTCGACCACCACGCCGCCTTCGTAGCCGGCGTTGACGGCGATCTGCTTGAGCGGCTCCTCGAGCGCCCGGGCCACCAACTTGGCGCCGGTGGCCTCGTCACCCTCGAGCGTCTCGGCGAAGGCCCGCACCTTGGCCTGGGCCCGCAGCAGGGCCACGCCGCCGCCGGGGACCACGCCCTCCTCGACCGCCGCCTTCGTGGTGGAGACGGCGTCCTCGATGCGGTGCTTCTTCTCCTTCAGCTCCACCTCGGTGGCGGCGCCGACCT
>JAICGL010000827.1 GCA_025923175.1 Acidimicrobiia bacterium | reverse complement strand
CCTCGCCCCGGCGGAACGTCACCTTGATCTCCTCCCCGGGTTTCCGGGCGTTGACGGCCGACGTGACGTCTTCGGCCGCCTTCACCTCCTTGCCGTCGATGGAGGTGATGACGTCGCCGGTGCGCAGGCCTGCGACCTCGGCGCCGGAGCCGGCCGTGACGTCGGCCACCACCGCCCCGGAATTCACCGTGACGCCCAGCCCCTCGGCGTACTCAGGGGTGAAGGTGATCATCTTCACCCCGAGGAAGGGGCGGCTCTTGGTGGTCCCCTGCCGCAGCTCCTCGATGATCGGCTTGGCGGCGTTGATGGCGATGGAGAACCCGATGTTCTGGGCGTCGCCGGCCACGGCGGTATTGATCCCCACCACCTCGCCGGCCGAGTTGACCAGCGGGCCCCCTGAGTTGCCGGGGTTGATGGCGGTGTCGGTCTGGATGACGTGCTCGAGGCGGATCCCGCTCTCGGCCGTGATCGTCCGGTCCTCGGCCGAGACGATGCCCCTGGTCACGGTGGGTCCACCCTCCAGGCCGAGGGCGTTGCCGATGGCGATGACGTCGTCCCCCACCTTGAGGGCACTTGAGTCGCCGAGGGCGGCGACGGGCAGATCGGTGGCGTCGACTTTGAGGACGGCGAGGTCGGTCGTCGGATCCCGACCAAGTACGCGAGCAGGCATCTTTCGATCGTCGGCGAACACAACTTCAATGGTTTGCGCGCCCGACACCACGTGGTTGTTCGTCACCAGGACCCCGTCGGGGGCGATGACGAAGCCCGTGCCCGCTCCTTCGCCCGGTACGGGCCGGAGGAAGTCGCCAAGACTGAGCGACCGGGTGCGGATCGACACCACGGCCGGCTCGACCCTGGACAGGATTTCCTGGATGTCGCCCGCCCGGGCGATCTTCGACGTGTTGTTCGAGAACGACGGCGTCCTGGCGGGGGCCGCCGTCTCGTCGTCCTTGACGGCGGTGACCAGCAGGCCGGCCACCAGCGCACCGACAACGGCCCCCACGGCGGCGGCCAGCATGATCGGCCGGCGCGGAGCGGCCGGCTTGGCCGCTACGGGCAGCGCCGTTTCGCCCCAGGCAGGCGCCGCAGGGCTGCCAACCTGCCAGGCCGGCGGCGGCGTGGAGGGGGGCGGCGGAGCCGCCCGGCTCTCCTCCGACTCGGCCAGGGGGTTCACCCAGGCCTCGGGCGACGCCAGCGGGTTGTCCCACGCCTCGCTCGACGACTCGGCGGGATCCGGCGGAGGCGGCGGTGTGGCAGCCGGGGGATTCTCCGCGGCCGGCGGAGGCGGTTCCGGAGCAGGCGGAGGCGCCGGGGCCCAGGGGGACTGGGCCTCAGGATCGACCGGTTCCCAGGGCGACTTCGGCCCCGGCGGGCGATCCGGCGGCGGTGTGGGCTCCGAATGCTCGTCGCCGGGCGTGTGGTCGTCTGCCATGAACATCCTTTCCGCAGCCCGATTCGCGGCCCGGTCAACCTACGTTCTTTTGGTGTACCCCATCAGAAGCGGGAACCACGAGTCCCCGCCCGACGTTTGAGACTGATGCATGGACCCTGAATGGATGCGCTATGCGGCCTGCCGGGATCGCTCCCCGGCGCAGTTCTTCCCGTCCGATGGGGTCGGGGTCGAGGTGGCCAAGCGG
>JAICGL010000826.1 GCA_025923175.1 Acidimicrobiia bacterium | reverse complement strand
TGAGGTGAAGAGCATCCCCGTGATCTTCCTCACCGCCCGGGACTCCGAGATCGACCGGATCCTCGGCCTCGAGATGGGCGGCGACGACTACCTCACCAAGCCGTTCTCACCCCGCGAGCTGGTGGCCCGGGTGAAGGCGATCCTGCGGCGGTCGGAAGCATCCGCCCCCGCTCCCGAGGTGCTCGAGGTCGGTGGCGCCGTGATCGACCTCGGCCGGCGGGAGGTGCGGGCGAACCTCGGGGGTCGGGGTGTCCCCGGGGACGCAGTGGTCGTCGACCTCACCGGCAAGGAGTTCGAGTTGCTGCGCTACCTGGCCGAGAACCGGGGCCGGGCGCTGTCCCGACAGCAGATTCTCGACGGCGTGTGGGGCTACGGCTGGTACGGCGACGCCCGCACCGTCGACGTCCACGTCGCCCAGGTCCGCAAGAAGATGGGCGCCGCCGTGGCCATCACCACCGTCCGGGGCGTGGGCTACCGGCTCGACCCGCCGTGACGGCCCCGCAGCAACGGACCGCTGCCCGCCGCTCAATCCGGCCGCGCCTCACCCTCGCGCTCGTCGGGCTGTCGGTCGGATCGGTCCTCCTGGCCGGGATCATCACGGTCGCGGCCGCGCGGCCGGCGACCCGGTCGTCGGCGACCTCGGAGCTCCGGCGGACACTCGGCGCCCTGGCCGAAGAGGTCCGTGACGTCGAGCGGCCCCGCCTCGTCGTCGCCCATCTCAAGAACCGGCTGCTGGCGAACCAGGTGGCGGTGATCACCATCCGGAACCGGCGAGGGGTCGTGACCCGGATCACGAACCTTCCCAACGGTGTCCGGCCGGCCGACCTGGACCCGGAGGCCCTCGCCGACGGGCGGGTCCAGTCCGGAGGTCGAGGGGCAGTCGTGTGGGTGGCTCAGCCGCTGAGCTCCAATGCGGACGGCACGCTCGTCCTCGTCGCCACACGTCGCATCGGCGTGTTCGCGGTCGGTCGGCTGGGAGGGATCCTGCTCGTCGCCGCATTGGCTGCGGGGGTGGCAGCCGTTGCCGTCTCCCTGTGGCTGGTCGGGCGGCTCACCCGGCCGCTCGAAGCCATGGAGCGCACCGCCCGGGCCATCGCCGCCGGCGATCTCGAGGCCCGGGTCGGTCTGCCCGGCACCGACGTCGACGACGAGCTCGCCGCCGTCGGCCGGGCCATCGACACCATGGCCGCCGAGCTCAGCCGCCACCGCAGCCTCGAGCGGGCCTTCCTGATGAGCATCTCCCACGACCTGCGCACCCCGCTCACATCGATCCGGGGCTACGCCGAGGCGCTGGCCGAAGGAGCGGCCGGCGACGAAGAGTCCCGCCGCCGGGCCGCCCTGATCATCGAGGCCGAGGCCCGCCGGCTGGAGCGGCTGGTGGCCGACCTCCTCGAGCTGGCCCGGCTCGACGCCCGGGAGTTCTCGCTCCACCCCGGCCCGGTCGATGCCGCCGAAGTGGCCCGCCACGCCGCCCTCGCGTTGCAGCCCGCCGCTCAGGAATCGGGTCTCCAACTCGTGGTCGACGCGGGCGATGGTCCCGAGCCGGCGGCCATGGCGATGGCCGACCCGGAGCGCCTGGCCCAGGTGGTCGCCAACCTGGTGGAGAACGCCATCAAGTACGCCGCCACCACCGTCGAGGTC
>JAICGL010000825.1 GCA_025923175.1 Acidimicrobiia bacterium | reverse complement strand
CTGCGGGGCCGGCGGTACGGTAGGAGCAATGAGCTCCATCGGGCCGCCGCCCCGGATGGTCGAGCTGACCCTCAACGGTGAAGCCGTGGCCGTACCGGAGGGTTCGACCATTCTCGACGCCGCTAAGTTGGCAGGCCTCGACATCCCCACTCTCTGCTGGGGCGACACGCTCACACCGAAAAACGCCTGCCGGGTCTGCATGGTCGAGGTGGAGGGCGCCCGGGTGCTGGCCCCGTCGTGCTCGCGCAAGGTGGAGCCGGGCATGGTCGTCCACACCGACTCGGACCGGGCCCGCCACGCCCGCCGCCTCGTGCTCGAGTTTCTCGGCAGCTCGGTCGACATGTCCGCCGCCCCCCGGGTGGCCGAATGGAACGCCGAGTACGGCGCCGACCCGTCGCGCTACGGGGTCAAGGCGGCCACCGTCGCCCAGCCGGTCAAGGTCGACAACAGCCTCTACGTGCGGGACTACGAGCGCTGCATCCTCTGCTACAAGTGCGTCGACGCCTGCGGTGACCAGTGGCAGAACACCTTCGCCATCGCCGTCGCCGGCCGGGGTTTCGATTCCCGCATCTCGACCGAGTGGGACGTCCCGCTGCCCGACTCGGCCTGCGTCTACTGCGGCAACTGCATCGAGGTCTGCCCCACCGGCGCGCTGGCCTTCTCGGAGGAGTACGCCCTGCGGGAAGCGGGGGAGTGGGCACCGGAGCGCCAGACCCGCACCGACACGATCTGCGCCTACTGCGGAGTGGGCTGCACCCTGACTCTGCATGTGCAGGACAACCGCATCGTGCGGGTCACCTCACCCCACGACCAGTTCGTGACCCGCGGCAACCTTTGCATCAAAGGCCGATTCGGCTACCAGCATGCCCAGGCCCGGGAGGGGACGCCCCCCGACGGTTAGGCCGGGAAGTACTTGGAGGACCGGTTGGCGTACTTGTAGCCCGCCGTGCCGACACCGAGAGCGCCGAGGCCGAGGCCGCTCACGATGAGCAGCTTCACGGCGTCACCGCCTTCGTTCTTCTTCGGCTTCAGGAGGGCGACGGCTTCGCCTTCGGGCGTGTCGATGGGAGCCTCGGCGTCGGAGCCGGGCGCCGCGCCGGACCCGGGCAGGGTCGGGACGATCGCCTCGTTGGGCAGGTCGACCGGCGGCGGCAGGGTCGACGACGTGGTCGTCGTCTCTTCTTCCTTCCCGTCCTTCTTCTTGTCCGGCTTGGCGGTGGTCGTCGTCGGAGCCGGCGCCGCGGTAGTGGGCGTGGGCCGGGTCGTCGGAGCCGTGGCCGAGGTCGCCGGCGGGGTGGCGGACGGTCGGGTCGTGGTCGTGGTGGATGTCTCTGACGGCGGCGGCGGAGGCGGCGGGGGCGGCTGCGTGGTGGTCGTCGGGGCCTTCACGTGGATGACGCCCCACATGCCCTCGGGCTGGACGTCCTCGCCTCGGCTGCCGTGGAGTTCGCAGAAGTAGTAGTAGTCCCCCGGGGTCGAAAACTTCTTGGTGTAGATCGGGGACTCCGGCTTGAGCGTGCCGTCGGAGCCGGTGCCGCCCCAATGGTTCCGGTCCTTGGCCGTGACGGTGTGCTCACCCTCCATGATGTTCCAGCTGACTGTGTCGTTGGGGTTGATCTCGAGCCGGTTGGACGGCTCCGCT
>JAICGL010000824.1 GCA_025923175.1 Acidimicrobiia bacterium | reverse complement strand
CGTCGACCACGTCACCGACCACCCGCCCGACGCCGACCACCCGGCCGACGGCCACGACCGCCCCACCGACCACCGCCACGACCGCACCCACGACTGCCTCCACCGCTCCGGCGACGACGGACTCCACCACGGGCGAGCCGTCCGGCTCGTACAACGGCGGAGAGCCATATCAGGCAACCGAAGCGACGACCGACGAGTCCACGTCCACGACCACCGCTCCGCCCACCCGCAAGGCCAAGGCGCCGGTCAGCCGCTCGGGCTCCGGCGCAGGGCCTGGGGCCGGCCCCGGCTCTGGCCCCGGCTCAAGCAGCGGTCTTCCCTCAGGGACTTATCCTTCAGACCCGGGGAGTGACCCGGCTGACTCGTCGCCGGCTCCCGCCGGCGCTCCGGTGACGCCCGGCTCGCCGGCCTACCCGTCGGGGAGCGCCGTGACCCCGGCACAGTCGCAGCCGACTCTGCCGGCGAGGAATGCCCCGGCCGTGAGCGGCGGCGTGTCGGATCCGGCCACCACGACGGCGCCCGGCGCCGAGGTGAGCGGCACCGAGGCCGAGCGCGGCGCGGCCGGCGCCGCCCAGTCCACCCGTGAGCTCGTCCGGACCGGTGACGCCACCCGCCGGCTCATCCTCTTCGGTGGGGTGGCGCTGCTCATGGGCGCCGTAGTCGTCGCCTTCAGCGGCCGGGACGCGCCGGCGCTGGCCGCCGCCCCGATCCCTGCCGGCCCAGCACGGCGCCGCTCCCCCCGCCCGCGCAAGGAGCTCGACGGCTGGGAGGACGGCGTTCCGCTCGCCCCGGCGAAGCGTGAGCTCGCGCGGAGCCGGCTCGGAATCAGCGCCGACTCGTATTCCGACGACGAACCCGCAGTTTGATCGGCGTCGGCCCAATCGAGAACGCCTCGCGGATCTTCCGCTCGAGGTAGCGCAGGTAGCCGGGCGACAGCTCCCGGGTGGTGAACAGCGTGAACGTGGGCGGGTCGGTGGCGCCCTGGGTCGCGTAGAGGATCCGCGGCCGGTGGCCCCGTTCCGCCGGCGGCGGTTGCGCCGATTGCGCCGCCTGGAGCACCTCGTTGAGGGCCCGGGTCGGCACCCGGCGGTGGTACTCGTCGCGGGCCTGGAACAACGCCGGTAGCAACCGGGTCACATTGCGGCCCGTCAGCGCCGACGTCTTCAACACCGGCGCGTAGGACAGGAACGACAGCCGGTCGGCCACCTCGGCCAACACGTCGTCCCGGTCGTCGGGGGCGAGGACGTCCCACTTGTTGAGCACCACCACCACGGCGCACCCCGACGCGTCGATCCGCTCGGCCAGGCGCTGATCCTGATGGGTGACGCCTTCGGTGGCGTCGATCACCAGCAAGGCGGCGTCGGACCGGTCGATGGCCTGCAGCGCCCGGACCAGGCCGTAGTACTCCGTCGTCTCGTCGATGCGGCTCTTGCGCCGCATGCCAGCAGTGTCGACGAAGCGAAGCCAGCCATCCTCCGTCTCGACCACCGTGTCGATGGTGTCGCGGGTCGTGCCCGGGGCGTCGTGGACGACGGCCCGCTCCTCGCCTACCAGCCGGCTGAACCCCGTCGACTGGCCGACGTTGGGCCGGCCGACGCTGGCCACCGAGAAGGGTTTTTCCGGCGTGCCGAGCCCGTCGTCCGT
>JAICGL010000823.1 GCA_025923175.1 Acidimicrobiia bacterium | reverse complement strand
TGGCCTACGGACGGTCGGTTGGAGAGTCGTGTTACCCGAGCTGACCTGCACTTTCTCTGTGGGCGCTGAGGGTCTCGAACCCCCGACCTCCGCCTTGTAAGGGCGGCGCTCTTCCAGCTGAGCTAAGCGCCCGGTTCGTTCATCCTGCCATGTCGACCCATCGCAAATGGGACGAAGCAGACGAGCCGCTCCGTCGGTGGGTTGGGCCGTTCTCGCTGACGGGTACATGGGCGGCGACAGCAGTGAAAGGAGGCTCGGCGATGGGCATCGGCGTCAGCATCTTTCTGATGGCGGTCGGGGCGATTTTCGCCTTCGCAATCAATGTCTCCGCCGAGGGGATCGACCTCGACACCCTCGGCGTGATCCTCATCATTCTCGGTCTGGTCGGGCTTCTCACCAGCCTGGTCTGGTGGAACGACTGGACGCCGAACCGGCAGGCCGTGGCCTATGACGACGCCGGTGATCGAGTCATCGTCCGGCACCGCGGACCGCGGGTCGTGACCATCGACGATGCGGACGACGACGTGGTCGACGTCGTCGAGGACCGGCCGGTGGTCGAGCGCCGCAGGGTGACGACGCGGCGTACGACCTATGACGGGATCTAGCGCTCCTCCGCTTCTGCTGGCGATGCAGCGGCGGCGGCGTCCTCTTCCGAGCCGACCTCCAGGCCGGCGGCGGCTAAGGCAGCTGCTGTTACCCCTCGGCCAGGGGCGAGGCGGCGGCTGAACGTGCCGTCGTAGACGGCCGACGAGCCGCAGGACGGGCTGCGGGCCTTGAGCACCGCCCGCTCCGCCCCCACGGCCAGAGCGATCGCCACTGCGGCCTCCGCTCCCCGGCGGTAGGCGGCGGTGACGTCTTCGCCTTCGATATTGACGACCCGTGCGGCGGTACCGACAACGACGTCGGTGCCGTCGCCGCCCTGAAGCTCCGCCGCCGCCCGGGGCGTCGGCAACCCGCCGAGCACTTCCGGGCACACCGGCACGAGCCGGTACTGCTTGGCCAGTTCGTCGACGATCGCCCGCGGCGATCCACGCCCCTCGTGGTTGCAGGCGACCCCGAGAAGACAGGCCGAGATGAGAAGGGCGGGTTTGCCCTCGTCAGACACCCGGCCAGCATGCCACCCCTTGGAAACCGGCGTTCCTCACCGGGCGATCGCCGCGGTGAGGAACGCCAGTTGGGGGGAGGTCAGGTCAGGCGCTCAAGGAGACGGGCGCTTCGGCAGCCGCCACCTCGGGCTCGACGGAGCGAACCTTGGGCGGGCGGCCGCGCTTGCGCTTCTGGGCGAGGACCTTGCCGTTGGCCAGGAGCTCGCCACCCCACACGCCCCACGGCTCGCGCCGGGCCAGGGCGCCGGCCAGGCAGGCCTCCCGCACGGGGCAGGGCTGGCAGAAGGCCTTGGCGACGGCGATGTCGTCCAGCTGCTCGGAGAAGAACAGGTCGAGCAGCGCGCCGGTGCCGTCGTTGCACAGGGCCTCGTTCCACCACACCTTGGGGACCTGCTCGTAAGCGAACACGGTGGTTCCTTTCGAAGGAAAGAAAGGCGGACCCGGAAAACAGAAAGGCCGCCGGGTTAGCCCGGCGGGCTCAAGGAGTCTTCGGTGACTGCGCCCTTTTAGGGCGACTCCTCGAATGGCCGTGCCGGGAACG
>JAICGL010000822.1 GCA_025923175.1 Acidimicrobiia bacterium | reverse complement strand
GGTTCGAGGATCGTGTTCCGCAGGTGGGCCGCGATGGTGCCGGCCACCTCGTCGAGACTCCGCTCCGGAGCCTTTTCGTCCATGACGCGAGCGGACTCGATCCGGTCGAGCCGGAAGGTGCGTCCGCCGTCGCGCAGCCGGCACCACGCCATGAGATACCACTTGCCGCCGCCACCCATGAGCCCATACGGCTCCACCTGACGGGCCTCGGTGGCGGTGCCCGTCCGGTCGACGTAGTCGAGCTCGAGCACCCGGTGACCGGTCACCGCCTCCTCGACCGCTTCCAGCACCGGCGTCCGGGCCAGCTCTCCTCGTTCCCACATCAGGTGGATGCGGGCGACGAGGTCGCGCGCCGCCTCATGGTCGGGAGCCGACATCGCGGCCACTACCTTGCGCAGTGCCGAACGGGCGGCGTCGGCAAACGGCATCGGCCCGCTCATGGCCAGCGCGACGGCGATGGCCGTTGCCTCGTCCGGTCTGAAGTTGAGCGGCGGCAACGTCATCGCCGGATCGACGGTGTAACCGCCACCGGGCCCTGTGCTCGCCCAGATGGGCACGCCTGACTGCTGGAGAGCGGACAGATCGCGTTCGATGGTGCGGACGCTCACCTCGAACTGATCGGCCAGCTGCCGGGCGGTGCGGGCCCGGGGCGCGGCCCTTCGCAGTTCTTCGGTCAGGGCGTAGAGCCGGTCGATCCGGTTCACGCCGCTCGAGGCTACCGGCGTCGCCTACCAGCTCGCCGGGGACGGTTCCTGGCTACGGGGTGCGGCCGCTCATGGCGAGCAGCTTCGATTGGATGTCGGCGTCGGCGGGGGCGTCGACGGCGGGGGCGAAGACGCCGGCGGCGGCCCACTGGTCGGCCTGGGGGGCCATGAAGTCGTAGACGAACTGCACCAGGTCGGGGTCGAGGCGTTCGTCGGCGTTGATGCCCCGGGCGAGATCCCAGGCGTGGATCGTGTGGTCGGCGGTCAGTTGGCCGAGGTACTCCTGGCCCGGAAAATCGCCGAAGGAGAGGTGGACCGTGCGGCCCAGCACACTCGGTGCAGCGGCGGCCAGAGCGTGGGCGGCGGCCTCCTTCCAGGCGACCTGGGGGTCGTCGCCGAGGATGTCGCCCTCGAACCGGTCGCCGACCTCGGCGATGGTGGCCCCGGCCAGGAGCGGTGGCGTCCACAGCTCCTCGTACACGAGGTGGCGCACCAGGTCGCGCACCGCCCAGTCGGTGCATGGCGTGGGCAAGGCCCAGTCACCGACACCGATCGCCATCACCCGCTGACCGAACTCCTCGACGGACCGCCGGTACATCTCGAGTGCTTTCGCCATCGACCCGACCTCCTTCGCTAGCCCCCTAACGACCTGCGACCGGTATGCAACCCGGCTCGTCACCGGCTCCTTCCGGCGTCTTGTGCAACACGGCGCTGGTCGGCTTCACGACAACCGACGTCGAGCCGTCATCCGTCCGGACCTCGGCTTGACCGTTGACGAACAAGGCGAAGCCGTCGCGCCCCGACATCGGCCAGAGGAGCGACACTTCCGGCGAGCGTTCTGCGTTGCCTGTCGTCCGAGGGCCGGGCCGGACGACCAGGTCATCGCCCTGCCACTCCGGCCGGAGGGACACGGCGTGGGGCCGGCCGTCGTCGCTGACGGTCAGGAGGTAG
>JAICGL010000821.1 GCA_025923175.1 Acidimicrobiia bacterium | reverse complement strand
GTTATTCGTCACCGTGCAATCCAGGAGAGTGATCGTGCTGCCGCCGGGAGCAACGGTGGGGTTGCTGCTGTTGTTGGCGAGCCCCCGCCGATGCCCATGCCCGCGAAACCGCCTTGAGCATTGCCGTCGCCGCCGACGGCGCGGTTGTTTCGGATCGTCACGTCGTCGAGGCTCAGACTCGCCGGGGCGCCGGACATGTTTCGCGCCGCGGTGAAGATCGCCCCGCCGGAGGCCGAGCCGACGTACTGGAAGGCGCCGCCGCTTCCCCGGTTGCCGCTGCCGCCGCGGGCCTCGTTGTCCTCGAAGAGGCAATCGGTGATGGTCACGGCGCCGACATTGCCGAGGCCGCCGCCGAACGCGGTCCCGATCTCGCCCTCGACTCCGGTGCCGATATTGTTGGAGCCGCCCAGCGCCAGATTGCCGCGGATGGTGCAGCCGCGCAGGGTCAGGACGCCCTGGTCGCTGTTGAAGATGCCGCCGCCGCCGGCGACCAGGGCCGTCCTGCCGCCGGCGGTGATGTTGGATCCCCCGCGGGCGACGTTGCCCTCGATGAGGCAGTTCTCGACGGTCATGACGGACGCGTCGTTGAAGAGGGCGCCGGCGCGGCCGAGGCCGACGAGGCCGCTGCCACCGTTGCCGTCCCCGGCAAGTCCCTGGTTGCCGACGAAGGTGCAGTCGGTGATCGTCGCGGTCGATCCCATGATGCTGTTGATCCCGCCGCCCTGCGCCCGGACGCCGGCGGGGCCTCCGATCGACAGGTTGCCGGTGAACGCGCTGCGGACGACCGTCAGGACGCTGCCCTGGTTGTAGATGCCGGCGCCACACCGGACGGTCAGCGACTGGCCGGCTGGTCCCGGCCCGCCGCCGCGGGCTTGGTTCCCGGTGAACTGGCAGTCGGTGACGGTCAAGTTTGCACCCGACATATTGGCGACCGCCCCACCGCGGCCGAACGTGTTGCTGGTCGTGGCGACGGCGTGGTTGTCGGTCAGCACGACGCGGTCGAGCGTCAGGGTGCTCGCGGTGTTCAGGATGCCGCCCCCGTCGCCGACCACCTGGCCGCCGGTGATCGTCAGGTCGTCGATGCCGACCACCGCTCCGCCGCTGATGTTGAACACCCGGCTCTGGTGGTTGCCGCTGACGGCGAGCAGCCCGGCGCCCGGCCCGTCGATGGTCAGGTGATCGGTGATACTCAACTGGCCGCCGGTCAGGGCGATCGTGCCCTGGAGCCCGTCGGCGAAGCGGATGTCGTCGGCGCCGGGCAGGGCGTTGGCGTCGAGGACCGCCTGGCGCAGCGAGCCGTCGCCGCCGTCGCCGAGGTTCGACACCGTGAAGGTGGCGGGGACCGTGCGGTCCTCAAGCGGTTCGAGCCGTGGGCGGAACCCGGCCCGATGGTCGGACGCGCGGGGCCGTGGGGGTTTGGGGACGGACCGCAGGCTGGCCAGGATCGAGCGGAATGACATGGTCGTCTCCTTCGCGGGTGTGGTCTGCGGCGGGATGACGACGGCCCCCTCGGCGCGCAGACCGTGCGCCGGGGCGGTGCCGGGCCGGTGGGGGCTTGCTTGGCGGTAAGGACCCCACCGGCCGCTTCGGTTCCGAATCCGGGCCGGGCCCGGGATTCGTTCACTCTTGCACGTCAGTCGTTGTTACGGCTTCACCTC
>JAICGL010000820.1 GCA_025923175.1 Acidimicrobiia bacterium | reverse complement strand
TAGAGCAGGCCGAAGGTGATGCCGGGCAGGACGGCCCCCGGGAAGAAGGGGTTGGCGACGGTGTGGCCGAAGGCCCGGATCTCCCAGCCCGGGAAGATGCGCAGGGCGCCGTCGAGCCAGCCCACGTACCAGTCGGGCTGGGAGCCGGCGGTGGCGGCCGACGCCTGGGCCGGGTCGTAGGGCCCGTAGAGCCAGACGGGGTTGATCTGGGCCAGGCCGCCCAGGGCGGCCAGCACGCCGGTGACGATGAAGAACAGGCCGATCGACTTGGCCGCGTACGAGGGCCACAGGTGCGAGCCCTCGATGTTGTCCTCGGTGCGGCCGGGGCCGGCGAACTGGGTGTGCTTCTGGCGCCACAGGATGGCCAGGTGGGCGCCGAGGAGGCCGGCGATGACCGCCGGCAGCAGCAGCACGTGGAGGACGAAGAACCGGGTGATGAACTCGGTGTTGGGGAACTCGCCGCCGAAGAACAGGAAGGCCAGCCACTCCCCCGCAATCGGGATCGAAAGGGCGATCGAGTACCCCACCCGCACGCCGGTGCCCGACAGCAGGTCGTCGAGCAGCGAGTACCCGAAGAAGCCGTTCATCATGGCCAGGACGAGCAGGGTGACGCCGACGATCCAGTTGACCTCGCGGGGGCGGCGGAAGGCGCCGGTGAAGAACACCCGGCACATGTGCACCACCAGGGCGGCGAGGAAGATCAGGGCGGCCCAGTGGTGCATCTGGCGCATGACCAGGCCGGCCCGGATGTCGAAGCTGATGTCGAGCGACGAGGCGTAGGCGGCCGACATGGTCGTGCCCTCGAGGGCCTTGTAGGACCCGTGGTAGACGACCTCGTCGGACGCCGGCACGAAGAAGAACGTCAGGTACACCCCCGTCACCACCAGGATGACGAAGCAGTACATGGCGATCTCGCCGATCATGAACGACCAGTGGTCGGGGAAGATCTTGTCCAGGGCCTTGCGGGCGAAGTGGGAGGCACCCAGGCGCTCGTCGAACCAGCGGAACAGCGCTCTAGTCACGGTTCCAGAACCCCGGCCCCACCGGCTCGTCGAAGTCGGCCTGGGCGATGAGGAAGCCCTCCCGGTCGATGGAGAGGGGCAGCTGGGGCAGCGAGCGGGTGGCGGGGCCGAAGCTGGGGCGGGCGCCGTCGAGGACGTCGAAGGTCGACTGGTGGCACGGGCACAGCAGCTCGTGGGTGTCGGCCTGGTAGAGGCCCACGGGGCAGCCCACGTGGGGGCAGATCTTGGAGTAGGCGATGTAGCCCCGGGGGGCCCAGTCCTCCCGGCCGGGGCGGGGCCGGATGGCGCCGTCCTCGACCCGGATGACCACGACCTGGGAGTCGCCGGCGTGCTCGGCCCCCTCGGGGAAGGCGGTGGTGGTGCCGCCCACCTCCAGGGTGTCGACCCGCACCGGGCGGCCGTCGACGTCGACCAGGCGGGCGCCGGCCTTCCACGCCGTGGTCAGCAGGGCCCGCTCCGGCGCCGGCCCCAGGGAGCGGATGGGGAACACCGCAGCCAGGGCCAGGGCCCCGCCGGCGGCCCAGAACAGCTTGAGCACCGAGCGCCGGCCCGGCTCGTCAGCGACCTCCTCGATGCGGTCCTCGACGACCTCCCCGTCGTCGGCCTCGCCGCCCAGCGGCCCCCGCTCGGCGGTCACCGT
>JAICGL010000819.1 GCA_025923175.1 Acidimicrobiia bacterium | reverse complement strand
GGACGCCAAGGAGCTCCAGCTCCACCAGGACCACGTCCTCCCGCTCGAGTCCCGCCCGCCGAACATCGAGGGCAAGGGTGAGGTGCGCATCCGGGACCTCGTCCGTAACTCCCTGCGTATGCGGCCCGACCGCATCGTGGTCGGTGAGGTCCGGGGCGGCGAGGCGCTCGACATGCTCCAGGCCATGAACACCGGCCACGACGGGTCGCTGACCACCGTCCACGCCAACTCGCCCCGGGACACGATCTCCCGGATCGAGACCATGGTCCTGATGGCCGGAATGGACCTCCCGGTCCGGGCCATCCGGGAGCAGATGGCTTCCGCCATCGACGTGATCATTCAGCTCCAGCGTCTCCGGGACGGCAGCCGGCGCATCACCCACGTCACCGAGGTGCAGGGCATGGAGGGCGACGTCATCGTCCTCCAGGACGTCTTCATGTTCGACTTCGGGATGGGTGTGGCCGACGACGGCCGGTTCCAGGGTCATCTGAAGGCCACGGGCATTCGGCCGAAGTTCTCCGAGAAGCTCGCCGACTACGGCATCCGCCTCAGCCCCGATACCTTCTCCGCCGAAGCGTTCGCCCGCCGCGGTGCCGCCGGAGGGTTCCGATGAGGCGCCGGCGTCTCGTCGCTCTGGCCCTCGGGCTGGCGGCGCTGCCGCTCTTCACCGTTCTCACACCGGTTCCGGCGGGCGCAGCCGACGGCGGTGTCGTCGTCCGTAACGTCGACACCCGCGAGTACCCGACGGTTCGCCTCGACGTCCTCGTCAACGGCGCTGAGCCGAAGCTCAGCGACTTCACCGTCCGCGAGAACGACAAGGTCGTTGCGGGAAGCAATCTGGAGGTCCGGCCGCTCAAGCAGACGGCCAAGCCGGTCGGCACGGTGCTCGTCGTCGACACGTCGGGTTCGATGCAGCCCCGCATCGGCGAGGCCAAGGCGGCGGCGCGCAGCTTCATCGCCGACAAGGCCCCCAACGAGTGGATCGCCATCGTGGCCTTCTCCAGCCAAGCGGTGTTGAAGAGTGACTTCAGCCAGGACGCCGGCGCTCTGACGGCGGCGGTGGACAGTCTGCAGGCCACTGGTGAGACGGCGTTGTGGGACGGGCTGACGACCGCCGCCCAGCTCTTCGACAAGCATCCCGAATACCAGCGCAACGTCGTCCTCCTCTCCGATGGTGCCGACACGATCTCGTCGGCCAACGAGAGCCAGGCCGTTGCCGCGCTCACCGGGCGCCGGGCCGCCCTGTTCGCCGTGGCCATCGCCTCGCCCGAGTTCAAGCCGGCGACACTGCAGGGTGTCGTCGACGGGTCGCAAGGGTCGCTGCTGAGCAGCACCGACCCCAAGCAGCTGTCGGCGCAGTTCGCCAAGGTCCGCCAGGCGATCGAGAACCAGTTCGAAGTGGTGTACCGGTCGACCGGCAACGGCGGGCCGCTGACCGTCGCTCTGTCGGTCGGGAACCTGTCCACCGAGATCCAGACCCGGGCGGGTACCAGCGGTGTCGCCACGACGCCCGCCCCGGCGGCGAGTGGGGACGGCGGTCTGCTGACCGGTCGTTCGGAATTCAAGTACGTGATCATGTTGATGGCGCTGGTGGCGGCCGGGCTGCTGGCCTTCGCCCTGGCGTCCATCTTCGGTGAGCGCCGAGAGACGATCTCCGAGCAGCTGCAGGGCT
>JAICGL010000818.1 GCA_025923175.1 Acidimicrobiia bacterium | reverse complement strand
TTCAGCTCCGGCTGGATGAGCTGCATCTTCTGCATCGAGCGGGCCTGCTTGGCGGTCAGCGGGAAGAGCGCCAACCGGACGAGCACGGTGAGGCCGATGATGGCGAAGCCGTAGTTGGGGACGACCGAGTACAGGAAGGCGAGGATGGCGCCCATCCCGTCGACGAGGCTGTTCCACAAAGAACCCACGCTGAACTGCTCTCTCTCTCAGGCCATGGGTGTGGCCGGATGGGAGGCGGGCCGGGGGCGCGCCTCAGGTACGGGGTCATAGCCGTGGCCACCCCATGGGTTGCAGCGGCAGATCCGGCGGAGAGTCAGCCACGAGCCCCGCACGGCACCGTGCGTCTCGAGGGCCTCCAGGCCGTAGGCCGAGCAGGAGGGGAAGTAACGGCAGGTCGGAAGGCCGGGGCGAACCTCTCGCGCCCAGCGGTAGAGACGGACGCCGCCGGCCAGGATTCGGGTGGCCGGGCTCACGACCGGTCGGCGACGGCGAGGAGCTCGCCCATCGCGGCGTCGATCTCGGCAAAGGGGGTCGTGGCCGCCGCCGGGACGGCGCCGAAGAGGTAGGCAGTACCCGGCTTCAACTCGGCCCGGTGGGCCATCGTTGCAGCGCGCAGGCGGCGGCGAACCCGGTTGCGGACCACCGCCGGGCCGACGCGCTTTCCGACCGCGTAGGCAACACGCGGCGGCAACGAGGGGTCACCCGGGAGGAAGGTCATCGAAATCGGACCTCGGCGGCGACGCCGACTGCTGGTTAGGGCGTCGAACGTCGCCCGGTCACGGATCTTCCAGATCAGGCGGTCAGCTTGTGGCGGCCCTTGAGCCGCCGGGCCTTGATCACAGCTCGACCACCTCGCGTCGACATCCGGGCCCGAAACCCGTGTGTGCGCATCCTCTTGCGCTTCTTGGGCTGAAAGGTTCGCTTCACCCATGATCTCCTCAAAGAAGGGTCCCGAGCCGCGACAGTTCGGCGGGCGACCCGAGCGACCAGGAGTGTAGCTGTCCCCTTCCGGCCACGAACAACGAGGACAAGATCTGGCCTTGAGCCATCCACAGGCCGGTGTTACCGTGACGCCTCCGCCTCCTCGCTGGGGAGGTGCACTTCCCCGAAGTCCCGACCCTGTCGTTGTTGCGCGACTTCGTGGACGACCGCACCAACTCTTCGTCACACCCTTGTTGTCCACACCTGTGGATGCTCCTGTGGAAAAACAATTTGCCCCCGAGGCCGCTGACGATCTCTGGCAAGCAGTCAGCCGCCTGCTCCGCGCCCAACTGGGCGATGCGACGTACCGGACGTGGTTGGCCGGCGTTCAGGCGCTCGACCTCCACAACGGGGTCCTCCGACTATCGGTCCCCCACCAGGTCGCCCGGCAGCGGATCGAGACCGCCTACGCCAGCGCGATCGGCGAGGCTCTCCGCCAGGTCACCGACACGGCGATCGACGTCGAGTTCCTCGTCGAGACGGTGCCGCGCGATGCGCTCGACGATGCGGCCGCGCCCATCCCCGCGGTGCTCGAGGCTCCGGCGGCAAAAGTAGAGCTGGCCGCTGAGGTGCGCGTGGAGGCCATCGCCGGCAGAACACTCAACCCGCATTACACGTTCGAAGAGTTCGTGATCGGGGCCTCGAACCGCTTCGCCCACGCTGCGGCGATGTCGGTGGCCGAGAAGCCGGCT
>JAICGL010000817.1 GCA_025923175.1 Acidimicrobiia bacterium | reverse complement strand
GCGGACGAGGACGCGCACCTTGTGGCCCTGGTCCACCAGCGCATCCACCAACCGGCCACCGATGAACCCGGTCGCCCCCGTGACGAAGCACAGCATGGTCACGAACCTCCTGTGGCGGTGAGACGGTCCTCCAGCGTCCGGATCCGGGCGTTGAGCACCGAGATCAGCGAGAGGGCGATGCCAGGGTCGGCGGACAGTTCCCGCTGGAAGTCCCACTTCGCCAGGAGGCCGCATTCCGTCGGCTCCAGCGCCATGACCGTGCCTGCGCGCGGCTGGTCATCGATCACGCCCATCTCCCCGAAGAAGCTGCCCGGCCCTTCCTCGACGATGTCGACCCCGTCGTCACCGGCGGAGTGCCGTACGACCCGAACCCTGCCCGACAGCACGACGTAGAACGACATGCTGGTGTCGCCCTGCCGGACGATGACCGCGCCCGCCGGGTAGGCGCGCCGGCAGAAGTGCTGCGCCAGGCGGGCCCGCTGCCGGTCGCCCAGGTGGGCGAACATCGGGATCGAGGCGAGCACCGCCGCGACGTCGGTCACGGGCTCGTCTCCACGGCCTGGAGGCGGTGTTCGCCGATCACCTCGAAGTGCTCCCCGAAGCGCATGTCGGTGCTCAGATGGGGGATCTTGACCTGCGCCTCGGGGGCGCCGGCCGCCACTCGCTGCTGGCGGAAGGCGGTGAACGAACCGGCCGCCACCTGCTTGAAGACGGGCATGCCGAGGCGGCGCGACGAACGCTTGGCCTCGTACTCGATGTTGCGGGCCGACAGTTCGCCGTCCACGGCCCGGAGGAACCGGTGACACTGCTCCTCCGGCCAGGGTCGCGCCGTCTCGCAGTAGAAGGCGTAGCAAGGCGGCTCTCCCCACTCGACGCAGGCGGTGACGTGGTCGAGGTCGAATCCGCCGCCGTCGACGATGTCGACGAGCGCCGCCGTCACCTGCGCCTCGGTCAGCTTCTCGCCGGTGATGGACGAGATGCCCTGGCCCTTGCGGACGAACTGGATCACCGGAGTACGGCGGTAGAAGTCGACCACCCGGACGATGTCGTTGATGTCGTAGCGGTACAGGCCTGCCGATGTGGTCAGGTACACGAAGTACTCGTGGTCCGACTCCAGTTCCTCGGCAGTGAGGAAGTCGGGATCGTCGCGGTCGCGCTGTTCCGCTGGGACGAACTCGAAGAAGTGGGTCGTGACGTTGAGGACTCCGGCCGCCCCCGAGTTGACCAGCGGCGTCGACCCGCGCCCCTCGCTGGCCATGTAGCCGAGGTCGCGCACCGGCACGTCCCCGAAGTATTCAGGCAGCTTGCGGAGGTAGAGCGGCATCGTGCCGCCCTTCCAACAACTCAGGGCCCGAAGGTTGGGCCACGCCTCGGCAGGGAGGAGGCGACCGGTGGCCCGGACGCAGGCGGCGAGTTCGGCTGCCCGTTTCTGGTCGGGCACCAGACCGGCGGTGATGCTCGGAGCATCGCTGGCGGGCAGGTAGGCGGGGTTGACCATGCCGCGGCCGATGTCCTCGATGAGCTCGTCGGCGTGCCGCTCCATCGCCTGCGCCAGCAGCAGCAGACTGGACGGGTTGGGGGTGATGGTGCCGCGGATGTCGGCGACCAGGGCGTGGCGCAGGGTGAGGTAATACTTCGCTTCGATGTCCTTGATGCGGCACACCTCGTAGGGCAGGACGAAGTAGCGACGCAG
>JAICGL010000816.1 GCA_025923175.1 Acidimicrobiia bacterium | reverse complement strand
TACTACAGTTGTAGATCGCAAGGGGCGGTGCCGCGTCGCTGGTAGTGGCTGATTTTGGCCCGGGCTTGGTGGTGGCGCCGCCAGCGCGACCAGGCCAGGACGAACCCCGCCGCCGGCCGCCAGGCCCAGACCAGCCCCCACAGCAGCCGCCGGACCTCGGCCACGCTCAGCCGGACCCGAGGCCGCGCCGCGCCCGGAAGGCCGCCAGGCTCCCGCGGGACGGGGGGGAGCCGTCGGGCGGGCCGGCCGGACCGAGCGCGTTGGCCCGGACGCGCGTGGCGGCGAGGAAGGCGTGCGCCAGCAGGCAGAGGGTGATATGCCGATACCACCCGGCCCAGTGCCGCACCTCGTAGTGGTCCAACCCCACCTCCCCTTTGAGCGCCTCCAGCCCTTCCTCGATCGCCCACCGCATCCCCGCCACCCGCACGAGGTCGGCGAGGGTGGCGTCGGCCGGGCCGTAGCAGACGTAGTAGGCCAGGTCGGTCGGGTCCGCCAGGCTCCGCCGCCCGAGCAGCCAGTAGCCTCGGGCGGGATCGCTCAGCGGCCGAATCGGCACCCGCGCCCAGTCGTAGCGCCGTGGCCCCTTCGCCCCGTTCCCGGCACTCAGGCGGATCCAGGCGTCGGCGGGGAGGGCGGTCGCCAGTTCGGCGGCGGCGACCTGAGCCGGTCCCTGGGCGGTCGCCGCCCAGAGCGGCTCGGTCCGCTTGACGGCCAGGACGTGGGGCTGGTCCCGCGTCTCCAGCCAGACGCGCAGCCGCCGGTCGCCGCCGTAGACCTCGTCCCCCGTCACCCACCCCGCCGGCACGCCGGCGTCCAGCGCCCGCTCCAGCACCGCCCGGGCCAACTCCGGTTTGGTCCGGAACGCCACCGTCGTCGGCACGCCCGCTGCCCGGCAGCGCGGCGGGTCGTCCGTCCACTGCTTGGGGAGGTAGAGCTCGCGGTCGAGGAAGGCGTGGCCCGCGGGCGTGGCGTAGGCCAGGAAGACGCCGAGTTGGCAGTTCTCGATCCGGCCGGCCGTCCCCGAGTACTGGCGCTGCACCCCGACCGAGCGGTCCCCCTTCTTCAGGAAGCCCGTCTCGTCGACGACCAGCACCGCGTCGCGGGCGCCCAGGTGCTCGACCACGTAGGCGCGCCCCTCGTCGCGCACCGCGTCGGCGTCCCAGACGGCCCGCCCCAGCAGGTGCTGGACGCCGTAGGGCGTCGTGGCCCCGGCGGCTTCGGCCAACTGCCAGCCGTTCTTGCGCTCCACCGGGCTGAGCAACCCTTGCAGGTAGGTCAGCGACCACCGGCGGGGTTCGGCGCGGGCGAAGTGGCGCCCGATCCGGCCGACCAGGGCGCCGAGGTCGGCCGCCCAGCCGTGGGCGGTGGTGAGGTCCGGATCGGTGGGCGAGGCGGGGAGCACCTGGGTCGGCCGGGCGACGAGCGGGCCGACGGGCGGGGATGCGCGCATCGGGGGCCTCCTCCGGCGGGTCAGCGGGACCACGCGTGCCCCCTATTCTACTCATCTACAACTGTAGTATTAGAGCGCCTTTCAAAACCGGCCCTCGATCCGCCTGAGGGCGGTGAGCGAGCGGCCGAGGAGGAGGAAAGCCTGGTGCGTGGCCTCGCGCCGCTCGTACCGGATGCGCCACCGCCGGAAGCGGTTGCGCCAGCTCAGGGTCCGCTCCACCTTCCAGCGGTGGCGGCCCAAGCGCTCGCGCG
>JAICGL010000815.1 GCA_025923175.1 Acidimicrobiia bacterium | reverse complement strand
CGAGTCGGACATGCCCGATCTCCCCGGCAGCGGAGTGCTGCCCCCGAAAGACCGACCCATTCAGGACCAGACCAGATCCCACTCCGTTGCCGAGCTTGATCAGGATGAGGTTCCTGTCGGTGGGGTGACGTCGGAACTCGGCAAGTGCGGCCATCGAAGCGTCATTTGCGATCGAAACCGGAATGTCGAACCGGGAACGAAGTTCGGCCCCGAGGTCGAACCCATGCCATGCCAGGTTGGAAGCCTCGAGAACCCTGCCGTCGAACTCGATGACGCCAGGTACCCCCACCCCGATGCCGAGCACGGGAGCCGTGGCTTGGCTGATCATTTCGCCGATCAAGGAGGCGGCGGATTCGACCGCGTCTGCGCCGGTGGGCTGACCGGCCACCAGGTCGGCCTGAGCCCGTGTGTGGAGGCGGCCTGACAGGTCGACGAGAGCGGCCGCAAATGGCCGGTGACCGAGGTCGATCGTTACGATGTCACGCGCCTTCTCGTTCAGAGCGAGGAGCGTCGGCGGCTTGCCGCCTGCCGACTCCCCCTGTCCGAGCTCGCGGAGGAGGTTCTGATCGATGAGCTCGTTGACCAACGAGGAAACCGCAGCCCTGGAGAGACCTGTCCGACGGGCTATCTCCGCCCGGCTGGTCGCACCTTGACTCGACACGAGCTCCAACGTCGTCTTTAGATTGCTGCGACGGGAGTCGTGCTTGGTGGCCTTGGCGTGACGTCTATCTACCACGCCACCAGCTCGCCTTCATCTTCCTCCTCAATATGAAAGTTTTGTGAACTTACAAAGTCTGAACCGCTCTTGTCAAGGGACCGGTCTGCCACTGCGGCGATTTAACCTCCGATCGAGATGACCATCTACGGAGCCGTCGAACTCGGTGGCACCAAGACCGACGTGGCGTTCGGAACATCGCCGGCGGACATGTCGCCACCCCAGCGGATAGCAACAACCGGTCCTGACGAGACCTTCGCCGAGGTCTTCGAGATCATCGGACGCGAGAGTGTCGCCGCCATCGGCGTCGCCTGCTTCGGACCACTCCGGCTGTCTCCCCAAGACCCCGACTTCGGGACGATGCTGGCTACCCCCAAACCGGGATGGAGTGGAGTGGCCGTCTACCGCAGATTCGCCGAATTGATTCCAGGACCTGTAGTCCTCGACACTGACGTCAACGGAGCGGCCGTTGGGGAGGGACGATGGGGGGCAGCCCAAGGCATGTCCGACTACGTCTACATGACGGTGGGAACCGGGATCGGGGCCGGTGTCGTGGTCCGTGGGCAGACGGTACGCGGCCAGCGTCATCCCGAGGCCGGGCACGTCCCGGTGGCGCGACAACCTGACGATAGGTACGAGGGGGGCTGCCCATACCACGGAGACTGCCTCGAGGGTCTCGCCGCCGGTCCGGCTCTCGAAGCCAGGTTTGGCTCGCCGGAAGGTTGGGCCGGCAACGACACCGTCGTCGATCTGGCCACGTCGTATGTCGCCCGTGGAGTCGTCAGTCTGGTGTATGCCGTGGCTCCAGAGCGGGTCATAGTCGGCGGAGGTGTGTCATCACTGCCCGGATTCCACGAACGTCTCCGCCACCATGTCGGAATTCTGCTCGGCGGATACCCGGATGAGCCGGACTTGGATCTGCTGGTGTCCCGCCCCGGTCTCGGCGACAGGTCGGGTCTCGCCGGGGCGCTGGCTATGGCGGCGGATG
>JAICGL010000814.1 GCA_025923175.1 Acidimicrobiia bacterium | reverse complement strand
ATGAGAACCCCTCGGGCCTGGGCGATGACGTCCCGGCCCTTGAGCGCCTCCTGAAGCTGGCGGCTGAGGTCCTCCATCGAGACATCCAGGGCGGCGCTGACAAGGAGGTCGGACGCCCGCGAAGCAAACATCGACGACAACTCGAGCTCAGGCTTCGCGAACGCCCCGGCACGGAGCGAGTAGATGTTGAGAGCGCCCATGGGGCGGTCCTCGGTGAGCAGCGGCGTCGACAGAATGCTGTTGATGCCGCGGTCTCTCGCCCGGGGGATAAACGCCGGCCAGCGGGGTTCGTCGTCAAGCGATTCGACGTGGAACCAGTGGCCCTCGGTGGCGGCGGCCACGCAGGGTCCCTCGCCGGTGGCGTATTGGTCGCGGTCCATCCCGGAGACCGTCTCGTCACTGGCCGCCACCGTGGTCAGGGTGCCATGACGGCTGAGGCAGACACTCACCCCATCGGCACCGGTCACGGTGACCCGGGCCAGCGCCACAACGAGGCGCAAGGCGGCGTCGAGGACTTCGACGTTGGCGGGGATGGTGGCGACCTGGAGCAGGCTGCGAGACAGGTTGGGTGCGAGGTCCGCGACCATTCCCGCAGGACGCGCGCGGTCCTCCGGCCCAAGGCCTGCGCCGTCGTCATGGGCCGGCATCACTGCCTCCCGCCGCCCGGGAGGACCCGACTCCGGGGGGCGGGCACGGCCGTCAGGTCGTCTGCCGGGAGGTCGCCGGCCAGGAACGCCGTCGCCACCGAGGTCAAGCCGCGGTTGTGACGGCGGGAGTAGCCCCGCAGCCGGGCGAACGCCTCGTCGAGGTCGACCCCGGCACGTTCGGCCAGCCGTCCCTTGGCCTGCTCGAGGGCGATCCGGCTCTTCAGGGCCCCCTGGAGCTGCTCGGCCAGCACGGTGGCCTGGCTGAGCGTGCGGGCTTGCAGGATCCCGATGGTGGCGATATCGGCCATCGCCTGCCCCAGCAACACGTCGCTGGCGTCGAGCTGGCGATCCTCGGAGTGAAACAAGTTGATCGCCCCGATGACCGTGCCCCGGACACGCAACGGCAGGGCGTGGGCCGAAACGAACCCCGCCGCCTCCGCTTTGGCGGAGAAACGGGGCCAACGTCCCGACGGCTCGCTGAGGCGCTGGTTCACCACCTGCTCGCCGGTCCGGAAGCAGTCGAGGCAGGGCCCCTCATCGGCCTGAAGCTCGAAGAGCTCCAGAATCTTGGCCCGCTCGGATGACGACGCCATGTACCGCAAGTTGCCCGCCGGGTCGGCCAGCATCAGCCCGGCCTCCACCGCCCCGAACAACTCCACACACCGCTCGGCCAGCAACGACAGGAAATCCACCATGTCGAACTCGTCGACCAGCGTGTCGGCCAGCTCCACCAACGTCGCGGCCAGCCACGCGGCGCGGCTGTCATCGGAGGTCGATTCACTAGGTCGCACGTTCACGCGTGCCTCCTTCATGGATGGTCCTCGAGCTTGTAGTGGGCGAGGGTCTCGACGCGGGCCACGAACGCGGGACTGCGCCGGAAGCGTGCGCCGATCTCGGCGTAGGTGGCGCCGTAGTGCCGCCAGCGGAGCACTCGTCGCTCCAACGGGCGCAATCCATCGCCGGAGACCACTGGGCCACGGGCCGTCCGGGGGATCCGGGCCATGGTGTCGATCCGGCGGATCATCTCCGGACTGCGACGGAAACGGCGGCCGATCTCGACGTCTT
>JAICGL010000813.1 GCA_025923175.1 Acidimicrobiia bacterium | reverse complement strand
GGGGCGGGGCCCTTGCGAGGCATCAGCTCTCCTTCTTGGCGCCGTAGCGGCTGCGGGCCTGCTTGCGGTTGCGGACGCCGCTGGCGTCGAGGGTGCCGCGGATGACCTTGTAGCGGACGCCGGGCAGGTCCTTCACCCGGCCGCCACGGACGAGCACGATCGAGTGCTCCTGGAGGTTGTGCCCGATGCCGGGGATGTAGGCCGTCACCTCGACGCCCGAGGTGAGCCGGACACGGGCCACCTTGCGGAGGGCGGAGTTCGGCTTCTTCGGCGTGGTCGTGTACACGCGTGTGCAGACGCCCCGACGCTGCGGCGCTCCCTTGAGCGCGGCCGTCTTCGTCTTTTCCGGCTTCGATTCTCGGCCCTTACGGACCAGTTGCTCAATAGTGGGCACAGCACTCCTCGAACAGTGTCTCCGGGGGACACCCCCGGACCCCCGGGGACGCCACACAATGGTCCGGGCGGGTCGGGGGCGCGCCCAGACAGCCGGGAGGAACGTTAGCGGAGAACGAGGGTAGCCGATCAAACCACCCCCGGTGGCGCCGGGCGGTCAACGGCGGTCAACAGTAAGCGCAGAGCGACCAATTGTTCATCGCTCCGTGGTCGGCCTACGCTCGTCCGTCGTGGGCGGCATTCTCGAGGACCAGGGCGACGCCCTCTACGACTTCGCTCTGTCCGTCATCGGAGACGCCGAGCGGGCTGTGGTGGCCGTCCGCGAAGCGGTTCCGGCCGCACTTTCTGCCTTCGGGCCCGGGGTGACCCGGCCACAGCTCTTCGGCAGCGTCTTCGCTGTCGCGGTGGGGTACGCCACGCCGACCCGGCCCCTGTCGGCCGATCTGATCCAACCCGGGCCGGGCTCGCCCGAGGAACTGCAGCGGGTGGCCCGGGCGACGACCCTGCTCCTCGACCCCGTCCAGCGGGGCTGTCTCGACCTCGCCCTCCGCCAGGATCTGGAAGGCGAGGACCTCAGCGAGGCGCTGGGAGTGGCACCCGGTCTGGCCTCCATCTCGGTCCAGGCCGCCATCGACCACACCGAGCACGTCATCGGTGCGGTGCTCCTCACCCGGGTCGCTCGCGCCGGCTGCCCCGGCCTGGCCGAACTCGCCGCGAGCGCGGTCGACAACCCGGCCGAGAAACTGGCGGCCGCGGTGGTAGAGCACGAGCAAGGCTGCGACGCCTGCGGCGACCGGCGCCGGGCGATGGTTCCGGTCACGACGCTTCTGGCCAGCTTCCCGGCAGCCGAGGCCCCCCGGGCGCTGAAGAGGGGGGGCGACTCCCGTCGCCGTGGCGGAATCGTGCGAGCGCTGCGCCCGCCGGGCCGCGCCGGCGGTGGGGCCGACGCGGCGGTGCCGGCCGTCGCCCGATCCGAACACCGGGTGCGCAGGCGCCTGACGGTGGCCGCCGGTGTCGGTGCCGTCGTCGTCGTGGCGGCGGTGGGCGTGCTCTGGCCGCGGCACAGCGGTGAGATCGAGAGCATCGCCGCTCCCGGGGGTCAGCTGACGGTCAACGCCACCCCGGTCGACTTCGGAGTGAGCGGCGACCAGGCCCAGTTCACGATCGCGAACACCGGCCGGGAACCGCTGGTCTTCGAGACCCGGGCGGCCGTCGACTGGATCTCGTTCGTCGGCGGCGAGGGCACCCTCGATCCCGGCGCCGAGAGGGTGGTATCGATCGTGCTCGACAGGTCCCAGGCGCCGGAGGGAGCGGCCGACAG
>JAICGL010000812.1 GCA_025923175.1 Acidimicrobiia bacterium | reverse complement strand
CACTCCACCGGACGCTGGCCCCTTCCGGCCTCCTGGGCGGTGATCGGGGTGTCGCCGACGTAGCGGGAGAAGTGTGTCTCCTCAAAAACGCCGGCGGTCGCGGCTTGGAGCACGAAGTTGATGTAGCCGCCGTTGAGGTGGGCGAGTTCGGCGAGGTCGGGGGTCAGGTCACCCGTGATCGAGAAGAGCCCGTCCTTGGCCACCCGGTCGGCGCCGACCGGGAGGAGTTGGAGCGTCTGGCCGACCTCGACCGGGCGGCCGGTGGGCCAGGCGTAGAGCTCGACGTTGCCGGCCACCGGATTGTCGGCGGCATCGGCAAGGAGCCCGGAGACGATCGCCCCGGCTCCCTCCTCAGCGGAGAGCGCCGCGTCGGCGGCGGGGGCGTACAAGACCGAGGCCAATAAAGAGAGCGCGAGGGACAACTTCCAACGCCGCATGGGGGCACCTCCCGGAGCGAACAAGCCCGACCACTCCCAAACGGCCCTTAACCGACGTAATGACGCAAACCGGTCAGGCCACCACGCTGGGCGCGGGGGCGTGGACGGTCAGGCGCCGAGGGGCGCCTGACCGATCACGACCGTGTGGCCGGTGGTGGCGGCCAGCTGCTGGACCAGACGGAGCTGGAGCAGCGCCGGGTTGTCCTTCAGCAGCGCGGCGGCGTTGGCCAGGTTGCGAAGGGCCGCCGTCTCGCCGCGGGCCCGCTCCAGGGCGGCGAGGCCCTGGGCCCGGGCCACGATCACCTCGGCCTGCGCCTTCTTGAGCTCGCTGGAGAAGATGACGTCCTTCAGCTCGAGGCGCTCGAGGACCACGCCGAGCTCGTCGAGGCCGCGCACCGCACCGGTGAGGGCGTCGCCGAGCTCCTGACGGGAAGCCACCAGCTGCTCGACCGTCGTTGCAGCGATGACCTCCCGGGTGGCGATCTGGGCGTTGAGGTAGAGGGCGGCGTTGGCGTCCTGGCTGGCGGTCACGAACGCCGCCGGGTCGACGACCCGGGCCCGGCCCACCACGCTGACCTTCACCGTCAGACCGTCGGCCGTCGGGATCTCCTGCATCGGCACCGGCAGCACCCAGGGGCGGATGTCGACACGCCGCAGGGCAAAGCCCCGCCGGAAGCGCCGGTACGGGCCCGGGCCCAGCACCGTGTCGAGCCGGCCGTCCTGGAACAGGACGCCGCGCTGCCACTCCTGGATCACAAACCGCCGACCCACGCCGACGCGGGTCGGAGCGAAGGGATCCGTCCACTGGTAGAAGGCGTTCGTGCGCATGTCGTTGTCTCACCCCTCCGTGCGGAGGCTCGTTCGCTTGAAATCGGATACGGCTTCGAACGGTTTCAGCACTCGGCTCGTCCTCCGGCCGGCCCGAGCAGGCAGCGGGGACCCGAAGGCCCACAAGGCTGCCGACCCGGTGCACCACAGTGCCGCCGGCCGGAGACCGAACCATTGATGGGAGTCGAACCCTACGAAGGACCGTTCAAGCAGGGCGGACACACGGAACCGGGCCGGCACGCCGCACCCGCCGCTCGCCTCCTGCTACGACGAGAGTACGGATTCAGTCCCCAGCCGTCATCTGAATTTCCGTGCTCCGGCGTTCAGCCGCCTCCACCGACGCCTTCGATGATCCCGCCCTTGGTCATCGCTTCGACGTCGAGCGCTTTGTCGACTGCGGCCTCGTCGAGCAGGCCACGCTCGAGCACCACCTCGCGCGCGGTCTTCCCT
>JAICGL010000811.1 GCA_025923175.1 Acidimicrobiia bacterium | reverse complement strand
CTCGCCGTCGTGCCACTCCGGGTCGGCCTCCAGCTCGGCCCGCCACCTCTCGTAGCGCGCGTTCTGTTCCGGGCTCTCTGCGTTCGCCCGGTAGGACTCCCGGGACTCGAAGACGACCGCGAGGTAGTACTCGTTGGGGTCGGAGTCCATCTGGTAGATGTACGAGGCCACGAGGCCGGCGGGCTTTTCCTCCTGCACCTGGCGCGCGATCTCATCCAGCGCGTCCCGGGAGCCGGGTTTGGCTGTCAATCTGGCAACGGTTCCGTACATCGTGGTCCTCCTTTTTCGGTCGGCCTGTCCGAAGTCTGGCGGTTGGTGGCGGCTCCCGCAAATTCATTGCAGGCGGAAGGCCGCTGCCTGAAATCGGCGATCTGGGGGACAATATCTATATGACTTCAAACGATCGAGCGATGATGCTCGGCATCCGTCACCGCTGCGGCCAGGAGCTGCAGTTCTGGATCCCTGCGTATCTGGTCGCGCCGCTCATCGAGGACCTGTCCGACCTGGAGGTCCAGGGCCTGGCGGGGTGGATGTCCGACGAGGGGATGTTGCCTCCCGACCAGGAGCCGCAGCCCGACGACCTCGTGGCGCACCTGAGGAACCAGCTGGCGCCCCGCCACGTGGCGCTGATCGATGTCGAGAAGGACGTGTCGGCCTGCCCAACCTGCGGCGGCCTCATCCCCTGGGTCGAGGCGGTCAGCCAGTACGTCGCAAGCCAGAACGAGCTCGGCTACTAGAGGTGGCCAGCCGTACACGAAGGGGCGGATCGGGCCCCTATAAGAACCGCACGGCAGGCGCCGGGCTCGACCTGCGTACCCTCGAAACCTCCCTTCTCGGCCCTGCCACCGGGCGGGTCGACGGATTTGAGGTCCGCAGGACCTCCAACGACGAGAAGCGCTACCGCTGTCCCTACTGCGAGGGGTGGGTGGAGCCGGGCACTCCTCACACGGTTGCGGTTCCCAACGGAAAGCCCGAGGACCGCCGCCACTACCACAGCGCCTGCTGGGTCAGGCAGGCCACCTCGCTCCGCGGAGGACGCCGGTGACCACGCGCCTCAGGGGGAGCGCCCCCTGCTGGTGCGGCAGCGGCCGCAAGTTCAAAAGGTGTCACGGCGACCAGAGGTCGATGAGGCTAAAGCCGGTGCAGCCGGGCAACGTCGGCCCGGTGAAGGAGGTCCCTGCGGGCATAGTCCGTCCCGACTACGTCATGGGCAGCCTGCCGGTCACGTCCTCCGCCTACCAGATCAACTCCGGGGAGTCTCTGGATCGCCTGAGGGTCGCCTGCAGGGTCGCGGCCGAGGTGCTGGAGGCGGTGGGCCGCGAGGTCCGGCCCGGCGTCACCACCGACTTCCTGGACCAGGTCGCCCACGAGGCCTACGTCGGCCGCGGGGCCTACCCGTCGACCCTGACCTACAAGGGCTACCCGAAGTCGATCTGCACCTCGGTCAACGAGGTCATCTGCCACGGCATCCCCGACGACCGGCCTCTGCAGGAGGGCGACATAGTCAACGTCGACGTCACCGCGTTCATCGAGGGGATGCACGGCGACACCTCGGCCACCTTCGGCGCCGGCGACATCGACCCGACCCTGCAGGCCCTGATCGACGTGACCCGGGAAGCGACGCTGCTGGGTATCGCCGCAGTGGCCCCCGGGCAGCCGCTGAACGCCATCGGAGCCGCGATCCAGCCCTACGCTTTCGCCCACGGTTTAGGTGTCGTGGT
>JAICGL010000810.1 GCA_025923175.1 Acidimicrobiia bacterium | reverse complement strand
CCCAAGTCCCGATCTTCCTGTTGGCGATGATCGGCGCGACGGTGGCGGTCGCCTGGCTGGACCTCGACATCCCTGTCGTCGGATCCCTGCCCGGCGGCCTCCCGGCCCCGGCCCTGGGTGGCCTCGGCTGGGCCGACGTCGTTGCCCTGCTCCCCGCCGCCGCCGGCCTTGCCGTCGTGGCCTTCGCCGACACCGGCGTCCTGTCCCACACCCTGGCCGTCATCGACGGCGACAAGCCGTTCGACAGCCGGGAGATGATCGCGCTCGGAGCCAGCAACCTGGCCGCCGGCGCGTTCGGCGGGTTCCCGATCTCCGGCAGCGCCTCGCGCACCCCGGTGGCCCGGGCGAGCGGTGCCCGCAGCCGCCTCACGGGCGTGTTCGCCGCCATCGCCGTTGCGGTGCTGGTGCTGGCGGCTCCCGGAGCCACCAGATTCCTGCCGTCCTCCGTCCTCGCCGCCGTCGTCGTGATCGCCGCCCTCTCGCTGGCCGACCCGGGCGGGATCCTCCGCCTCCGCCGGGCCCGACCGACCGAGTTCGGGCTGGCGCTGGTGGCGTTCGCCGGCGTGGCCGCCTTCGGCGTGCTCAACGGCATCGCCGTAGCCGTCGGGCTGTCGCTCATGGAGTTCGTCACCCACGCCTGGCGGCCCTACATGGCCGAACTCGGGCGCGTCGATCATCGCAAGGGGTACCACGACCTCGAGCGCCATCCGGACGGACGGCGTATCCCGGGCCTCGTGATCGCCCGGTTCGACGCCCCGCTGTTCTTCGCCAACGCCTCGGTCTTCGCGTCCTTCATCCGCCGCCTCATCGACGGTGCTCCAGAGCCGATCCGCTGGGTCGTCGTGGCGGCCGAACCGGTGACCGACGTGGACGCCACCGCGGCCGAGGCCCTCGTGGCGCTGGACGACGAGTTGCGGCGCCGGAACATCCGCCTGGTCTTCGCCGAGCTCAAGGGCCCCGTGAAGGACCGCTTGAACGCATACGGCCTGGCCGGCCGCTTCCCCCCAGAGCGCTTCTTCCCGACGCTGGGGACGGCTGTCTCGGGCTACGTCGCCACCACGAAGACGAACTGGGTTGATTGGACCGACCGCCCGCTGACGAAGAGTTAGGAAGCCTCCTCGAGGTGCGCTGACCCTTTCGCGCTGATCGCGCCATTCGCAAGGCCGCCCGGCATCAGAGGCGGGACCTTCGGCCCTACAGGTGCCGCACCTTCCCGTTCACGCTGGGGAAAACCACACAGGCGGAAGGGGTTCCCCGATGACCATCGCGCCCGTTCGTCCGGTCCCGACGCCGCTGGCGGCGGCCGCCTCGACCGAGCATGCCGTGAAGATCTACGGCTCGGGCCTCACCGAGGTCCGAGCCCTCGACGACGTCACCGTCTCCTTCGAACAGGGCCGCTTCACGGCCATCATGGGCCCGTCGGGCTCGGGTAAGTCGACGCTGCTGCACTGCATCGCCGGGCTCGACACCCTCACCTCCGGGCGGGTCTTCATCGGCGACGAGGACCTGAGCTCGCTCGACGACCGAAGGCTAACGCTGTTGCGCCGCGACCGCGTCGGGTTCGTCTTTCAGGCCTTCAACCTGCTGCCCGTGCTGACCGCCGAGGAGAACCTCGTGCTGCCGCTGACGATCGCGGGCCGCAAGCCTGACGGCGCCTGGCTCGAATCCCTGATCGCCGCCGTCGGGCTCTCCGACCGGCGCAAGCACCGCCCGGCCGAGCT
>JAICGL010000809.1 GCA_025923175.1 Acidimicrobiia bacterium | reverse complement strand
GCAATCTCCCGCACCACGGTCTTCGCGAAGCCCTGACGGGCAACCAGGCGTGTGGCCACCTCGACGATCTGGGCCCGGCGCCGCTCGACCAGGTCGGAGTCGCCGACCCTCGCCATGGGCCGCATGGGTGTGCTCGTCTTGCTCGGCCTCGCCACGCCTCGATTGTACGTGCTGTGGTGAGTGAGCAGTCGATCGACAGAGCGAGTCGTTATGATCCCCTCGGACCTCTGGCGCATGCCGGGGTGCGTGCGAGAGGAGATGGCGATGCACCGTCCGGTCCGCCTCTGGTGTTTGCTGCTCGGGGCCGCCGTCCTGGCCGGGGCATGCAGCGACTCTGATAAGTCGGACGGGGCGATCACCCCCGACAAGACGCCGATCCGTCTGGGCGCCATCTTCAACATGACCGGCCCCAACGCCACGCTGGGCCAGGAGGAACTGGCCGGGGTGGAAGCGGCGGTGGCTGACGTGAACCGGCGCGGCGGTGTCCTGGACCGGCAGTTGGAGCTGGTCAAGGCGGATGCCGCCTCCGACCCGCAGAAGGCGGCCGCCGAGGCAACCCGGCTGATCGACGACCCCAGCGTGGTCGCCATCCTTGGGCCGGACGGCGCCCAGATGACGTTGCCGATCGTGCCCCTCGCCAACCAGCGCGCCAGTCCCCTCGTGTCGGCATCGGCCGGATTCCTCGGCCGGGTGCCGGCGGAACAGCTCCCCTGGGTGTTCACGATCGGTCCGGACTTCGCCTCGAAAGGCCTGCCGACGTTCATCAAGTACTGGCAGGCGAAGGGGCTCAAACGTATCGCCGTCCTGTCCAACCAGACGCCGGTCTTCGATCTGGTGAAGTCGTTCCTCGACAAGGCGGCGCCGCCCGCCGGGCTCGAGGTGGTGGGAGCCGAGTCGTTCCCCACCGGCCAGCCCGACGTCACTCCGCTCATCAGCAAGGTGGTCGGTCGCGATCCGGACGTGCTGCTCGTCCCGCACGTTGGGGCGGACGTCGCCACCGTCCTCAAGAACTACCGCAACCTTGCACCGAAGGGTGTCGAGCTCACCACCAACGCGGCAACGGCGAACCGGCGATTCATCGACCTCGTCGGCGAGCAGGCGATGGAAGGTGTGGTCCTCAACGGCTGGAAGGCGATGGTGGTCGACGACCTCGGTGCCGACGACCCCACCCGTCCGGAGATCGACCGGTACCGCCTGGGCATGGAGGCGAGCCGCCAGACGTTCGACCCGGCCAGCAGCGCCATCGTCGGCTGGGACGGCGTGCTGGTCATCGCCAAAGCACTCGAGAAGGCCGGTGTCGCCGAACGAGCGGCCATCCGTAACGCCATGGAGCAGGTCGACTTCCAGGGCGCCATGACCCACTGGCGCTTCAGCGCTGACAACCACGACGGTTCCCCGGCCGGTGCTGTATGGGTGATGGTGCAGCGAGTCGCCGGCGGGTGGAAGCGGGTCGACTCCTAGCGGGTGGATACCGCGCTGCAGGTTGTCGTCGCCGGCCTGACCAATGGCGCCGTCTACGGGATTTCGGCGCTCGGGATCGTGGTCGTGTACCGGGTGGCACGGATCGTCAATCTGGCTCAGGGTGAGGCGATCACGATCGGGGCGCTCGGCACGTGGTGGCTCGATCAGCAGCTGGGGTGGCCGCGGCCGCTGGCTGCCGGCGCCACGGTGGCCGGCGCGGCGCTCTTGTATGCCGTGCTGTCCTGGCTGTCGTTACTGCGGG
>JAICGL010000808.1 GCA_025923175.1 Acidimicrobiia bacterium | reverse complement strand
CCTCGGCGAGTCGGGACACGGCTTGCGCCTGTTCTGCTTCCGTCATCGCGGTCAGGTCGACCTGGCGCCAGGGCACGGTCGCCTCGCCGGGCACGACCGAGACCACCGCCCCCGAACCCAGCTGGGCGAACCCGGCCCGCAGGTTGGGGTGTCGGTCGAGCAGCGCTTCCACCGAGCGGCGCAGGACTGTCCCGAGCGGCTCACGCCGCCGTTGTCGGGGGGACACCCCCCGTCCCCCGGGGTCGACCGGCCGGTCTGCGTCGCCGAGGTCGAAAATCGTCTGCGGCAGGTAGGGGTCGCCGTCCTCCTCCAGTTGTGCGTGGAAGAAGAACCCCTCCTGTAGCGGGGTCACCGGCACGACGTCGGCCACCCGCCCGATCCGATCCTCGAGATCGTCAAGGTCGGCTTGGGTGAGGGCGACGAGCGGGAAGTCCGACTCGGCGACCACCGCCGAGGATGGGAGCGTCCCGGCCAGCGCAGCCAGCGCGGCGAAGGTGGGCGCTTCGAAGACCTGCCGGGCGGTGATGGCGATCCCCTGCCGCCGAGCCCGGCTCACCAACCGGATAGACAGGATGCTGTCGCCGCCGAGGTCGAAGAAGTTGTCGTCGATGCTCGTGGCGTCGAGGTGCAGGATCTCGGCCGCCAGCCGGCAGAGGGCCGCCTCGCGGGCGTCGCGAGAGGTGCGGCCGGCCACCGAGGTGAACACCGGTGCCGGCAGCGCGGCCCGGTCGATCTTGTTGTTGGGGGTGAGCGGGAAGGCGTCGAGCACCACGACCGCCGCGGGGACCATGTAGCCGGGCAGGCGCTGCGCCAGCCAGGCCCGCACCTCGTGGGCGTCGGGGTTGTCACCTGGAACGCCGACGACGTAGCCGACCAGTCGTCGGACCGTGGCGCCACCCTCGCCGGGGCCGTGGTCGTCCCTGGCGATCACGACGGCGGCCGCCACCGCCGGGTGGCTTTCGAGCACGGCCTCGATCTCGGCGGGTTCGATCCGGAACCCGCGAATCTTGACCTGATCGTCGACCCGGCCGAGGAACTCCAGCAGGCCACGGCGGTTCCAGCGGGCGCGGTCCCCTGTTCGGTAGAGCCGTGAGCCGGGCGGCCCGAACGGATCGGCCACGAAGTGGGCGGCGGTCAGGCCCGTCTGGCCGAGATAGCCGCGGGCCAGGCCCTCACCACCGAGGTAGAGCTCGCCGGCCGTGCCCGGCGGCACGAGCCCCAGCCGCTCGTCGAAGACGTAGGCGCGCACGTGAGGATCGGGCGCGCCGATCGGGACGGGCCCCCGATGGTCGGGCGGGCAGAGGAACAGCGTCGCGTTCACCGTTGCCTCGGTGGGGCCGTAGGCGTTGAACATCCGCCGTCCGGCGGCGAAGCGGGCCACCACCTCCGGCGGCACCGCTTCCGTCCCGCACAGCATCGAGACCCCCTGCGGCAGATCGGCCTCGGCCGGGAGCATGGTCAGCACCGACGGCGGCAAGGCCAGGTGCGTCACCCGCTGGGCGGCGATGTACTCCGTCAGCTCCACTCCGGCGACGCGCCGCTCCGGCGGGACCAGCACCAACGTCCCGCCCGAACACAGCGCCTGGCACAGCTCCCAGAAGGCGAGGTCGAAACTCGGCGAGGCGAACTGCAGCACCCGGCTGGCCTCTGTCACGCAGTACACCTCGTGCTGCGTGTGGATGAGCTTGGCCACCCCGGCGTGGGGCACCACCACACCATTGGGTCGCCCCGTCGACCCCGACGTGT
>JAICGL010000807.1 GCA_025923175.1 Acidimicrobiia bacterium | reverse complement strand
CGGGATCGGGCGCCGGTGGCGGCGCTGGCCCAATTCCTCGGGCGTCCGGCCGAGGAGATCGAGCGGACCGTGTCCTCCTCGGAGGGGATGCTCGTCAAGCTCGGCCAGGTTGACGGCCCGACGGGCCAGCGCATCAAAGACGCCAAGCTGCCGGGCGTCGCGCTCCTGCCGTCGCCCAAGCGGATCTACCCCGCCGGAGCGCTGGTCGGCCCGTTCATCGGCTATGTCGGGGCCGACACGGAACGCGACCACAAGCGCTGGCCGGGCCTGCCCATCGGGGAGCGCGTCGGTCGGGCCGGGCTGGAACGACACCACGACCCCATCCTCCGCGGCGTCGCAGGCGAACAGTGCTTCCTGGTCGACCCGAAGGGCCGCCCGGTGGCGCTGGAGCGCTACCGGCCGCCGGTACCCGGGCTGAACCTGCGCCTGAGTATCGATCTCGGTCTGCAGAAGAATCTTTCCGACGCGCTCGGCGCCGCGGTGGGCAAGTCGGGTGGCGACCTCGGCGGGGCCGTGGCCCTCGACCCGAAGACCGGGCAGGTCCTGGCCATGGCCAGCGCGCCGGCAATCGACAACACCATCTACGGCCCCCCGTTCGACGAGGCGGCCTTCAAGCAGGCCAAGGCGGCGCCGGGCCATCCGACGCTGGAGCACGTCACCCAGGTGGCTGCACCGCCGGGGTCAATCTTCAAACCGGTGGTGGCAGCGGCGAACCTGGCCCTGCCCAAGCCGCATCTGGCCCCGGACGTGGTGATCCCGACCGGCGGCAGCTACACGTATGAGGGTCACACGTTCAATAACTGGAAGCCGATGGGCCCGCAGAACCTCATCGGCGCCATGGCCTGGTCGAACGACGTGTACTTCTACAAGCTCGGGGTCATGCTCGGTCCGGAGCGCATCCACGAGATCGGTACCGCACTCGGTGTCGGGGTGCCGACCGGCATCGATATCGACGAGGGCACCGGCGAGCTCGGCACACCGGAGTCCGCCAAGAAGCGGGGCGGTACGTGGTACTCGGCGTCGACCGTCGTCCTCGGCATCGGCCAGGGGCACATCACGACGACACCGATCCAGGCGGCACGCTGGACGGCGGCCATCGCCACCGGTCAGTTGGTCACACCCCGCCTCGGCCTCGACTTCGCTGCTCCCGACCAGACGGCCACTGCCGTGCCGACGCCGCCCCCGAACCCGCTGCCGTTCGCCGGCGTGCTGGAACCCATCCGGGAGGGAATGCGTCAGGTCGTATTGCAGGGGACGGGCACGATCCTGAAAGACGTGGGCTTCTCCGTGATGGCCAAGACCGGTACGGCCGAGGACCCGTCGACCACCAACGGCGATACGACCGCCTGGATTGTGGCGGCCGGCCCGTCCGAGGATCCCGGTATCGCCATCGCTGTCATGGTGCGAGGCGGCGGCCACGGCGGAGAAACGGCCGGCCCGGTGGCCAAGAGCGCCCTGCAGTACTTCGCTGCTCACCGCGCCGAACTCGCCCGCTGATCAACCTTCGGCGGTCAACGCCTCAGCGGCTCCCGCCTGGTCCGGAATCGCCCTCGTACGAAACATCGTCTGCGCGCGACGGCCGTCCGCTGGCTAGCGCACCCACCCGGCGAGAGCGTCGCCGGTCGCCAGTCACCGGCCGGGCTTCGTGTTACTGGCGTTCCTTTTCCGCCATATCCCGGTAAAGGAACGCCAATTGCCCTCGGGTCAGCGGTCGCCGCGTTCTGGCGTTCGAGAGGTTGTTGTGTAGGACGGTGTGGCG
>JAICGL010000806.1 GCA_025923175.1 Acidimicrobiia bacterium | reverse complement strand
GGTTCGAGACGGCCCTAGCCCTCGTGCACTCCCGCTTCTCGACCAACACATTCCCCAGCTGGGAGCTCGCCCACCCCTACCGGATGCTGGCCCACAACGGCGAGGTCAACACCCTGGAGGGGAATCGCAACTGGATGCGGGCCCGGCATTCACAGCTCGAATCGGAACTCCTCGGCGGTGACATCAGCGACCTGCTCCCCACCATCCGGGCGGGCGGGTCCGACTCGGCCACCCTCGACAACGTCGTCGAGTTGCTGGTCATGGCCGGCCGGTCGCTGCCCCACGCCCTGATGATGCTGATCCCCGAGGCGTTCGCCGGCCGCGACGACCTCACCGACGAGGTCAAGGGCTTCTTCCGCTACCACTCCTGCCTGATGGAGCCGTGGGACGGCCCGGCGTCGGTTTCTTTCACCGATGGGCGGGTCATCGGCGCCACGCTCGACCGCAACGGGCTGCGCCCCGGCCGTTGGATGGTCACCACCGACGGCTGGGTCATCCTCGCCTCCGAAACGGGCACCTTCCCGGTCGAGCCGGAGATGGTGCAGGCCAAGGGGCGGCTGCGGCCGGGGCGGCTGTTCATCGTCGACCTGGAGCGGGGCAAGGTCTTCGCCGACGGCGAGATCGAAGCCGAGGTCGCCGCCCGCCGGCCCTACGGCAAATGGTTCGAGGATCACGTCGTCAACCTCGACGACATGCCCAACGTTCCCGCCCGGCCCCTCCGGCACGACGCGCTGCGGGTCCGCCAGCTGGCCTTCGGGTGGACGGCGGAGGACCTCCGGATCCTTGTAGGGCCCTTGGCCATCAAGGCGAAGGAGGCCGACGGGTCGATGGGCAGCGACGTCCCGCTGGCCGTCCTCTCCGACCGGTCGCCGTCGCTGTTCAGCTACTTCAAGCAGCGTTTCGCCCAGGTGACCAACCCCGCCATCGACCCGATCCGCGAGAGCATCGTCATGAGCCTCCAGACCGGTGTCGGTCCGGAGCTGAACCTGCTGGAGGAGACACCGAACCACGCCCACCAGCTGGTGATTCCGCAGCCCGTCCTGCGAAGCGACGAGTTGCACAAGCTCCGCCATGTCGACCACTACGTCTTCGACACCGAGACCCTCGACTGCACCTGGCCGATCTCCGAAGGGCCCGGGGGTCTGGAACGGGCGCTTGACCGGCTCTGCGCCGAGGCGGCGGCGGCCGTCGGGCTCGGCGTCACCGTGATCATCCTGTCGGACCGGGCAACCAGCCACGAGCGGGTCCCGGTGCCGTCGCTGCTCGCCCTCTCCGCCGTCCACCACCACCTCGTGCGGCGCGGAACCAGGCTGCGGACGGGCATCGTGGTCGAATCGGGTGAGCCGCGCGAGGTGCACCACATCGCCTGCCTCCTCGGCTACGGCGCTTCGGCTGTGAACCCCTACCTGCTGTTCGAGTCGCTGCCGGCCATGATCGAGTCGGGTGAACTGCCGAAGGGCATGACCGTCGAAGAGGCGTCGGCCAACGTCGTCGCCGGGATCGGCAAGGGCCTCCTCAAGGTGATGTCGAAGATGGGCATCTCGACGGTGCAGTCCTACACCGGCGCCCAGATCTTCGAGGCCGTGGGCCTCGACCCCGCAGTGGTCGACAAGCACTTCCACGGCACGGCCTCTCGCATTGGCGGCGTGGGACTCGACGTGCTGGCCCGCGAGGCGCTCGAACGGCACGGCCGCGCCTACCCCGCCAGCAGCGCCGCCGTCCTTCCGCCCGGCGGCGTGTACGCCTGGCGCCGTTCCGGCGAG
>JAICGL010000805.1 GCA_025923175.1 Acidimicrobiia bacterium | reverse complement strand
CGTATTGATGGTTTCCTTCAGCTCGAGAATCTCGCCGCGAACGTCGACCGTGATCTTCTTCGAGAGGTCGCCGTTGGCCACGGCAGTGGTCACGTCGGCGATGTTGCGCACCTGGGACGTCAGGTTCGACGCCATCGAGTTCACGTTGTCGGTCAGGTCCTTCCAGGCGCCGCCCACGCCCTTCACCTGGGCCTGACCGCCCAGCTTGCCTTCCGAGCCCACCTCACGCGCCACGCGCGTCACCTCGGAGGCGAACGAGTTCAGCTGGTCCACCATGATGTTGATGGTGTCCTTGAGCTCCAGGATCTCGCCCTTGGCCTCGGCCGTGATCTTCTTCGACAAGTCACCGTTCGCGATGGCCGTGGCCACCTCGGCGATATTGCGCACCTGGTTGGTGAGGTTGCCGGCCGTGAAGTTCACGTTATCGGTCAAGTCCTTCCACGTGCCCGACACGCCCTTCACCTCGGCCTGTCCGCCCAGCTTGCCGTCCGTGCCCACCTCGCGCGCCACGCGCGTCACTTCCGAGGCGAAGCTGCGCAGCTGGTCCACCATCGTGTTGATGGCTTCCTTGAGCTGGAGAATCTCGCCCCGCACGTCCACCGTGATCTTGCGGGACAGGTCCCCGCTGGCGACCGCGATGGTCACCTCGGAAATGTTGCGGACCTGGGCGGTGAGGTTGCTCGCCATCGAGTTGACGCTCTCGGTCAGGTCCTTCCAGACCCCGCTCACCCCGGGGACCTGCGCCTGTCCGCCCAGCTTGCCGTCGGAGCCGACTTCCCGCGCCACCCGGGTCACCTCGGACGTGAAGACCCCGAGCTGCTGGATCATGGTGTTGACGATGGTGGCCGAGCGGAGGAATTCGCCCTCCAGCGGGCGGCCATCGACGTCGAGCCGCATGGTCTGGGTGAGATGGCCCTGGGCCACCGCGGCGATCGCGCCGGTCACCTCGGTGGTGGGCCGGAGCAGGTCGTCGATCAGGGTGTTGACCGAGGCTTCCATCTGGCCCCAGGCGCCCTTCGACTGGTCGAACTTGGCCCGCTCCCGGGTGCGCCCCTGCTTGCCGACCACCTGGCCCACCCGCCGCAGCTCGGTCGCGATGGTCTGATTGGCCGAGACGATCTCGTTGAAGGTGTCGGCGATCTTGCCGTCCATTCCGGTCCAGGTACTCGGAAGCTGGACCGAGAAGTCCCCGGCCCGCACCCGCTGTAACGCCTCCAGCAGGAGGCGCCGGTCCAGCACTCCGTCTTCTTCAGGGACTAACATCTGGGTAGGACCGCTGGTCCGGCCGGCGCGCTTCATGAGGGATCCCCAAATAGGAAATGTGGCCGTAGCCCCCGCTCCGGTCGGATCAACCGGAGCGATCAGGATACGGCCACCATCCGGCTCGTCGTCCCACCCTGCGAACCGCCGCTGGGCGGCCCGTCGCGACCTGGGGTCGTCTCGAATAGGGCTGGGGCTGCGCTCCGCGACGCCGTGGCCGGCGTCTCCTATGTCCCTAATCTATCTATAAATCCGGGTTGGGCCAGAGAGGGGGGGTGGGAGATGGGAGGATGGGGGTTTGGGGGCCCCCAAACCCCATCTCCCAACCCCCCTCCCCGTATTTGACAAAGGCTCCGGGGGGAGGCAGAATCGGAAATCCCGAGACCAAAGGAGGCGGCCGTGAAGATCTACGGCCCTGACGCGATTCGAAACGTGGCCGTGGTCGGCCACGGGGCGAGCGGCAAGACCACGCTGGTGGACGCCCTCGCCTTTGTTTCCGGCTCGAGCCG
>JAICGL010000804.1 GCA_025923175.1 Acidimicrobiia bacterium | reverse complement strand
GGTCGCCCGGGGACGGGCCGGCGCCGCCGCCGAACTCGCCGCCGCCGAGCCGGAGCGGGCCGCCCTCGAGCCGATCCCAACCGGGGCGGGTTGGGGCGAGGGGGAGGCCGACGGCGCATCCCTCTCCCTGGCCGACCGGTTCGAGTCGCTCCTCCTCGTCGGCCGCCGCATCGGCGCCGCCCCGTCGCCGGCAGCCATCTACGAGGCTGTGCGAGAGGCGTCGGTCCTGCTGCTGCTAGGCGACCGCTGCCACGTCGTCGAAGTCGACGGCGGGGCGAAGCCGGTCGGTCCCGACCTGGCCGCCGAATTGGGCGAACCGGTCGACGCCATCAGCCGGACCCTGCTGGCCGAAGCCATCGAGCGGCGCAGCCCGGTCGTCGCCGCCGGGGAGGATGACGACTCCGGCGAGAGCCTACTCCTGGCCGGGCTCCGCTCCGCGCTGTGCGCCCCCATCGTGAGTGACGGCGACGTCGTCGCCTGCCTCTACGTCACCCACCGCCACCTCGGCGGCCTCTTCGGCGATCTGGAGATCCAGCTGGCCGAGTTCGTGGCCACGCTGGCCGGCGCGGCGCTCGAGCACGTGGCCGGCAGCGAGGCCCGGTTCCGTTCCCTGGCCCAGAACTCCTCCGACGTCATCACGATCGTCGCGTCGGACGGGCGGATCACCTATCAGAGCGAGTCGATGCAGCGGGTCTTCGGCTACCGGCCGGAGGACCTCGTCGGCCATCACCTGGCGGCGAGCCTGCACCCGGAACACACCGCCGCGCTCGTCGCCGTCCTCGAGTCGCCGCCGCCGGAAGGGGAAACCGCCGGGCTGATCACGACGAAGCTGCGCCACTGCGACGGCAGCTGGCGCGACTGCGAGATCGCCGTCACCACGCTCTTCGAGGACCCCGGAATACGGGGGCTGGTGCTCAACACCCGGGACGTCACCGAGCGGGTTGCCCTCGAGGCGGAGCTGCGGACCCGGGCGTGGCACGACCCGCTCACCGGCCTGGCCAACCGGGCGCTGTTCACGGACCGGGTCGATCATGCCCTCGCCCTCCGGGCCCGCAACGGGAGGCCGCTGGCGGTGGCGTTCCTCGACCTCGACGACTTCAAGTCGATCAACGACACGCTCGGCCACACCGCCGGCGACCTTCTTCTCCGGGGCATCGGCGAACGGCTCCTCGAGTCGGTGCGTCCCGGCGACACCGTCGCCCGCTTCGGCGGTGACGAGTTCGCGTTGCTCTTCGAAGGGGCCGACGCCGCGACTGCCGAGCGGATCGCCGCGCGGATCATCTCCGGGCTGCTGGTGCCCTTCCGGATCCTTGACGAAGAGGTACATGCCCGGGCCAGCATCGGGGTGGCGCTGGGCGACGGTCACGAGACAGCCGAGGAGCTGCTGAGCGGCGCCGACACCGCCATGTACGTCGCAAAGGCCCGGGGCAAGGCGCGCCTCGAGTTCTTCGAGCCTCAGATGCGGGCCGTGGCCGTGGAACGGTCGGGGTTGCGCACGGACCTCGCGTGGGCGCTATCGCGTGACGAGCTGGTCATCCACTACCAGCCGGTGATCGACATCCCGACCGGGGCGGTGCGGGGCTTCGAGGCGCTGGTGCGCTGGAACCACCCCAGACGGGGGCTGCTGGCACCGGGGGAGTTCATCGCGCTGGCCGAAGAGAGCGGCCTCATCGTCTCGATCGGGAGCTGGGTGCTCCGCAGGGCCTGTGAGCAGGTCGTCCAGTGGCGGCACCACACCGGCCGGGACCTCACTGTGGCGGTCAACGTCTC
>JAICGL010000803.1 GCA_025923175.1 Acidimicrobiia bacterium | reverse complement strand
TGCTCCAGCGCGACATCGACGGCGTCCTCGTCAACCAGATGAACACGACCTGCGACGGCCAGTTCCAGAAGTACTCCGAGGAGTCCGGCGAGTACATCCGGGAGCACTTCTTCGGCCCCGACCCCCGGCTGCGCAAGCTGGTCGAGCACCTGTCCGACGACGACCTCCGGAAGCTCCCCCGGGGCGGGCACGACTACCGCAAGGTCTACGCCGCCTACAAGGCCGCTACCGAGCACGAAGGAAGCCCCACGGTCATCCTCGCCCACACCATCAAGGGGTGGACGCTGGGCCCCGAGTTCGAGGCCCGCAACGCCACCCACCAGATCAAGAAGATGACCGAGGCGGAGCTCAAGACGTTCCGCGACCGGCTGTTCCTCGACATCCCCGACAAGGTGCTGGAGGAGGGCGACCCGCCCTACTACCACCCCGGCCCGAAGTCGGAGGAGCTCGAGTACATGCGGGCCCGGCGCCGGGCGCTCGACGGGCCGTACCCCGAGCGGGTGGTGCGCAAGGCGTCGCTGCCGGCGCTGGCGAGCGATCCGTTCTCCGACCTCCTGTCGGGGACGGGCGAGAAGGTGAAGGCCTCGACCACCAGCGCCTTCACCCGGCTGCTGCGCAACCTGATCAAGGATCGCAGCGTCGGTAAGCGGATCGTGCCGATCATCCCCGACGAGGGGCGCACCTTCGGCCTCGACGCCCTCTTCTCCCAGGCCAAGATCTACGCGCCGTTCGGCCAGAAGTACGAGCCGGTCGACGCCGGCCTCATCCTGTCCTACCGGGAGGACCGCACCGGCCAGATCCTCGAAGAGGGGATCACCGAGGCCGGGTCGATGGCCTCGTTCACCGCGGCGGGCACGGCCTACGCCACCTGGGGCGAGCCGATGATCCCGTTCTTCATCTTCTATTCGATGTTCGGATTCCAGCGGGTCGGCGATCTGATCTGGGCCTTCGGTGACTCGAGGGGCCGCGGGTTCCTCCTCGGCGCCACGGCCGGCCGCACGACGCTGCAGGGAGAGGGTCTCCAGCACAACGACGGTCACTCCCCGGTCCTGGCCTCGACCGTGCCCAACTGCAGGGTCTACGACCCCGCCTTCGCCTACGAGCTGGCGGTGATCATCGAGGACGGGATGCGCCGGATGTACGGCGACAAACCGGAGGACGTCTTCTACTACATCACCCTCTACAACGAGATGATCTCGATGCCGCCCATGCCTTCCGGCGCCAAGGACGGCGTCCTCCGGGGCCTGTACCGCTACAAGCCGGCCCCCGACGGGAACCTCGCCAACCGGGTGCGCATCCTGGCCAGCGGCCCGGCCATGCTCGCCGCCCTGGAAGCCCAAGAGCTCCTGGCCGAGCATCACGACACCGCGGCCGAGGTATGGAGCGCCACCAGCTACAAGCTCCTGCGGGAGAACGCCCTGTCGGTGGAGCGGTGGAACCGGCTCCACCCGACCGAGGTACCGCGGGTGCCCTACATCAGCCACGTCCTCGGAGCCAACGGCGGCGGCGGCCCGACCGTGGCCGTCACCGACTACATGAAGGCCGTGCCCGACCAGGTGGCCCGCTGGGTCCCGGGGCCGTTCGTCACCCTCGGAACTGACGGGTACGGCTTTTCCGACACCCGCGCCGCGCTGCGCCGCCACTTCGAAACCGACGCCCCCCACATCGTTGTGGCGGCGCTGTCAGGGTTGGCCCAGCTTGGCGACGTGAAGGGCGAGACGGTGGCGGAGGCGATCCGGCGCTACGACCTCGACCCGGAGCTACCGGATCCCCGGGAGG
>JAICGL010000802.1 GCA_025923175.1 Acidimicrobiia bacterium | reverse complement strand
GGTGGCTTCGGGCGCGGGAGCAGACACGATCTTGGTCATGCGTGCAGAATAATTGCACTGGGTGCAATAGTAAAGCTGTGCCCGCGGACCACAGACTCGGACGCCCCCCGGTCACCAGCCGGATGGAACTGGAGCGCACCGCGCTCGACCTGTTCATCCGCCACGGCTTCACCGAGACGACCCTCGACGACATCGCCGCCGCGGCGGGCATCGCCCGGCGAACGTTCTTCGGCTACTTCTCCTCGAAGAACGACGTCGTGTGGGGCGACTTCGACGCGCTCCTTCGGGGGATGGAGGAGTGGCTGGCGGAATGCGACGACGACCGCCCCCTGCTTGAGACCCTCACGGAGGCGGTCGTCCGCTTCAACGACCTTCCACCGGAGGCGATCCCCGCCCACCGACAGCGCATGTCATTGATCCTTCACGTGCCGGCCCTACAGGCGCACAGCACGTTGCGCTATGCCGACTGGCGGGGAGTCGTCGCCCGCTTCGCCGCCCGCCGCCTGAGGAAGCCGGTCGACGACCTGCTACCCCAGCTGATCGGCCACCTCGCCCTCGGGGCCGCCGTCACCGCCTACGAGCAATGGCTCGCCGACGAATCAGCCGACCTGCCCCGCCTGCTGAGCGCCGCCTTCGGCGCTCTGGACCTCAACCTGACGTAACGCTCACCTGACAGGCGGTCACGCAGCGGTCTGGCGGGCGAGCCACCGGCCCAGCGCTTCGACGTCGTCCTGGCGGTAGCGGCGATGACCGCCGAGGGTGCGGACGGTGACGAGCCGGCCGGACGCTTCGAGGCGGCGCAGCTTGCTCAGGCGGACGCCGAGGAGTTGGGCTGCCTCGGAGGGGCGCAGGATCGGGACACCATCGTGCATGTCAGCCTCCCTATCTAGTCGTGCCACTTGGCGACGGGATCGTCGCAACGGGCCTTGCTCTCAGCAGTGCTGCAACGGGTTTCGAACGCGACCCGCCGGGTGCCGTCCTGCCACTCCCAGGTCGCCTCACCCTGATAGCTGACGGCGTTCTCGGCGGCCGGGTGGGGAAGCGCGGCGAAGACCTCGCAGGTCGTCGTCCGGGTGGCGGGGTCCGCACCGCCCTCGCAGGCCGCCATCGAGTAGCGGCTGGCGGGGCCGGCGCCGTCGTCACGGCTCAGCCAGATCACCAGGTTGCGGGCCGACCCGTCCCACCAACGGCAGCCGTCGAGATCCAGATGGAGCCGGAACGTCATGGCTTCCGGCGTGTACTCCCGGGTGACGGTCGACCCGGAACAGGCGCCCTGAGCCACGAAATCGGGCCGGGCCAGCGTCGGGGAAGCATCGGCGGCCGACACGCCGAGCGTGACGCCGAGGACGCCGACCGACAGAACCCTGGCCGCCTTCGATCGCGCGTCGGAACGGAACGGAAAACGCATTGGGGGGCACCTCCCAAATGGTCGACCTTGCGCCGACAACAACCGAACGGACGTTGGCTGTGTTGATTACGCCGAAACCGCCCGTTTCCCGTCAAACCTGCGAAATGCCACGCTCAGCGACAAATCCGCCCGTTATCGGCCACGAATCGCGGCCAAATCAGGAGTGGTAACGCGCGAGGGTCTCGGCCACATCGTCGGCCGAGACGTTGCGCAGCTCGACCCGATAGTGCCCGGGGCTCTGGTCGGCGATGGTGATGGCCGCACCGAGCTCGGTCGGTTCGACGTGGAGGTGCTGGACGGTGTCCCAGGGGAAGGTGGCCTGCCAACTCGGCAAGCTCAACGATTCGAGCGCCACGATGTGGTAGCCGACGTCG
>JAICGL010000801.1 GCA_025923175.1 Acidimicrobiia bacterium | reverse complement strand
CCCGATGACCCCGCCCGGCCCGACGACCACGGCGACCCCGACGACGGCTCCGGTGACGACGACGGCTCCAACCGGCAGCGGCTGGCGGCGGCGACGGCGGTCCTGCGGCCCCTGGCCGTCGTGGCCGGCGGGCCGGGGACGGGCAAGACCACGACGGTCGCCCGCATCCTGGCGCTGCTCGACGAACAGGCCCGGGCGGCGGGCACCGCTCCGCCGCTGGTGGCGCTCACCGCCCCGACGGGGAAGGCGGCCGCCCGCCTCGAGGAAGCGGTGCACGAGGAAGCGGCGAAGCTCGACGTCGACGAGGAGCTGCGGGCCCGGCTGCTGGCCACCAACGCCTCGACGCTCCACCGCCTCCTCGGGTGGCAGCCGGGAAACCGCAGCCGGTTCCGCCACCACCGCGGCAACCGCCTGCCCCACGACGTCGTCGTCGTCGACGAGACCTCGATGGTGTCGCTGTCGCAGATGGCCAAGCTGGTCGAGGCCGTCCGGCCCGAAGCCCGCCTCGTCCTGGTCGGCGACCCGCAGCAACTGGCCTCGGTGGAGGCCGGCGCAGTGCTCGGCGACATCGTCGGCCCCGCCGCCGCCGACCGCCTCCTGATGCGCCCTGCCGCCCGGGCCGCCCTCGCCGAAGCCACCGGCGACGTGATCGACCACGAGGGTGAGGACGCACCCGCAGCGATGGGCGACGGCATTGTCGTCCTGCAACGGGTGCACCGCTTCGGCGGTGGCATCGCCACCCTGGCCGACGCGGTCCGTCGCGGCGATGCCGATGCCACCATCGCCGCCCTCTCCGCTGGGCACGACGACGTGTCATGGGTCCCGCTCGATCTGGGCGGTGCAGACGCAGCGGAATCGGGCGGCAGCGGCAAGGGGAGCACCACGCTGTCGACGGTTCGGAAGGCAGCGGTCGACGCAGGCGTGGCGATCGCCGATTCCGCCCGGGCCGGCGACGGGCGGGCTGCGCTCAACGCCCTCGCCGGGTTCCGGATGCTGTGCGCCCATCGGCGGGGCCCCTACGGCGTCGCGACGTGGAGTGCGCAAGTCGAGGCGTGGCTGGCCGGCGCGGTCCCGGGGTTTGCCACCGGTGGCGCCTGGTATGTGGGGCGGCCGTTGCTGGTGACCGAGAACGACTACACGCTCGGGCTCTACAACGGCGACACCGGCGTCATGGTCGCCACCGGCGCCGACCGCCGGGCGGCGGTGTTCGAACGTCGCGGCCAGATCCTCGAGTTCAGCCCCGCCCGGTTGTCGGCCGTCGAGACGGTCCACGTGATGACCATCCACAAGAGCCAGGGCTCACAGTTCAACACCGTCGCCGCCCTGCTGCCCGACCCCGACTCGGCAATCCTGACCCGGGAGCTGCTCTACACCGCCGTCACCCGCGCCCGACAGCGCTTGATCCTCGTCGGCAGCGAAGAAGCTGTGCGGGCCGCCGTCACCCGTCCTGTCGCCCGTTCCTCCGGGCTCCGTCGATGGGTGTGGGGGGAAACCCTCTGAGCCGGGCCTTGACTCGCCGCCGGTCGGCTCGGTAGGAACCGGTGCATGACTGAGCTAACTTCGAAGCAAGCTGAGCTGTGCCAGCAGACCCAGTGGGACTTCAGCGATTTGCGGGCCCTGTTCATCAACTGCACCCTGAAGCGGTCGCCGGAACAATCGCATACGCAGGGTCTGGCCGACATCTCGATGGAGATCATGCGCCGGCAGGGAGTGACCGTCGAGGTCATCAGGGCGGTCGACCATGACATCGCCACCGGCGTCTGGCCTGACATGACGGAGCACGGCT
>JAICGL010000800.1 GCA_025923175.1 Acidimicrobiia bacterium | reverse complement strand
GGGGTCCATGGGGACCTTCACCTTTGACGGCTTGTCCGTGCACTACCGCGACGAGGGCGGCGGCGACCCCGGGGGTTGGGGGGTGTCCCCCCGACAGGGGCGGCGTGAGCCGCCAGGGAACGCGTGCTCGTCGAACCGGTCGGTCTGCACCAGGCCGATGGAGACGCAGTTGGCCCTGATGCCGTGGCGGGCCAGCTCCTTGGCCAGCGACTTGGTCAGCGCCATCGTGCCGGCCCGGGCCGTGGCGGTGACCGACAGGCCCGACTCGCCGACCCGGCCGGAGTCGCCCATCAGGCTGACGATGACGCCGTCCTTGCGCTCCACCATCCGTTTGGCCACCGCCTGGGTGACGCGCAGCGTGCCGGTCACGGTGACGTCGATCTGGAACGACCAGTCGTCCGGGGTCGTGTTGAGGAACGGCTTCAGGCCGGTGGCGGCGGCGTTGTTGACCAGCACGCCGATCGGCCCCAGCTGGGACTCGACTCCTTCGACCATGGCCGACACGTCGTCGTCCTTGCGGATGTCGGCCTGCACGGCGAGGGCGGCCCCGGTCAGGCGCCCGGCGTCCGCGGCCGCCTCCTCGGCCCCTTCGCCCGACGAGTGGTAGTGAAACGCCACGAGGGCGCCCTCCCGGGCGAAGGCGAGGCCGATCTCCCGGCCGAGGCCCTGCCCCGCGCCGGTGACGAGCACCACCCGTCCTTTGAGATCGAGGTCCACGCAGGACCTTCCTACCACGACCGTCGCAACGCACTATTCGACCAAGAGTTGAATAATAGAACTATGGACGAGATCTGATACGTTCCCGGCGTGGGAAACGTGCTGACCACCCGCATCGACCCCGCGGGTCCGGCGTTCCAGGAGAACGCCGCCGCCTTCGACGACCTGCTGGCGGCGCTGGCCGAGCAGCAGGCCCTCGCCCGAGCGGGCGGCGGGCCTAAGTACGCCGAGCGCCACCACTCCCGGGGCCGCCTCCTGGCCCACGAACGGATCGAGCTGCTCCTCGACGAGGACTCGCCGTTCCTCGAGTTCTCCACCGTGGCTGCCTACGGCACGCAGTTCCACGTCGGCGCCAGCCTCGTCACCGGCATCGGCGTCGTCTCGGGCACCGAGTGCGTCCTCGTCGCCCACGACCCGACCGTGCGGGCCGGGGCGTCGAACCCCTACACGTGGAAGAAGGTCGCCCGGGCCCTGACGATCGCCCGGGAGAACCGGCTGCCGGTCATCAACCTGGTCGAGTCGGCCGGTGGTGACCTCCCCAGCCAGGCCGAGCTGTTCCTGCCGGCCGGCAGGCTGTTCCACGACCTCACCGAACTGTCGGCCATGGGCATCCCGACGATCGCCCTGGTGTTCGGGAACTCCACCGCCGGCGGCGCCTACGTGCCCGGCATGTGCGACTACGCCGTGCTGGTCAAGGAGCAGGCCAAGGTATTCCTCGGCGGGCCGCCGCTGGTGAAGATGGCCACCGGGGAGGACGCCGACGACGAGTCGCTCGGCGGCGCCGACATGCACGCCCGGGTCTCCGGCCTGGCCGACTACATGGCCGACGATGAGCTCGACTGCATCCGCATCGGCCGCCAGATCATGGCCGACGTCGGGTTCCGCAAGCTCGGCCGGGGCCCCGACCGGCCGCCGGAGGATCCGCTCCACGATGCCGAGGAGCTGTTGGGCATCGCATCGGTCAACCTCAAGGTCCCGTTCGACCCCCGTGAGGTGCTGACCCGCATCGTCGACGGTTCGAAGTTCTCGGAGTACAAGCCGCTCTACGGCCCTGCGCTCGTCACCGGGTGGGCCCACAT
>JAICGL010000799.1 GCA_025923175.1 Acidimicrobiia bacterium | reverse complement strand
TGGATGCGCTATGCGGCCTGCCGGGATCGCTCCCCGGCGCAGTTCTTCCCGTCCGATGGGGTCGGGGTCGAGGTGGCCAAGCGGACGTGCGTTGACTGCTGCGTACGGCTCGAGTGCCTCGAGTATGCCCTGATCTATCGGATCGACCACGGAGTCTGGGGCGGCTGCTCGGAGCGGGAACGGCGCCGGATCCTGCGCCGCCGGCGGACCCTTACCGCCACCTGAACAGCGACACCACCGTCTGCGCCACCCGGCGGAGCCTGCCCGGCGGGTCGGCGTGCGGCAGGTCCCGCACTGCGGCGGCGAGATCGCTCCAGGGAGCGTCGGTGACGGCGGTGTAGACCACCCCGTCGCTCTCCCAGACCACCGCCTCGCCTACTGAGGCCGAGTAGGCGCGCATCGTGCGACCGGCGATCTCCACCCGCCGGCCGCTCCCGCTCTCGCCGGTCAGGCCCTTCTCCGCCAACTTCAGGTGGCCCCGCTGCTCGAAGACCGACAGCCCGTGGAGCCCGTCGCTGAAGTACTGCTGCACGACGCCGCCGGCCTTGTAAGCCCCGACGCGCCGGTAGCCGCTGCCGATCCGGGTCTTGAGCTTGTAGGGAGCCTTGAGATGACGGGCGGGAGCCGGTTCCTGCGATCGGGTGGCCTTGGGGGCGCTACCCACGGCCGCCGCCACGATGGTGTGGCCGGTGGTGAGGGTCGTGAAGGCCACGGAGCGGTAAGCGTTGCCGTGGGAGTCGAGCATTTCCCGGCGCAGCAGGAGGCCGCTGGCGCGGTCGACGAAGAGGCGCTCCCGGGGCCGGCTCGCCCCCATCAGGGCGACGGCCAGCACGTCGGTCGGACGGGCGGCCACGTCGGGCCCGGGCTCGACGGTCAGGCGGTACTTGTCCAGCGGCGACGGGCCGGGCGTGGTGACGTCGTGGCCCCAGAGGCTGAGCCAGCCGTCGGTTCCCTGGACCATGCGGTGAGCGCCCGTGCCCACGACCTGGTCGCCGAACCGGAGGACACCACCGGCGCTCCGGACGGGGACCTGGGCGCTCTGGCGCTGCCGCCCGTCGTGCCACTCGACGACCACCTGACCCTCGAACGACTCGGTCTGGGCGGCCTCCCGGGCCCGGTCGAGGATCTCGACGGCGTTGGTCTCCTCCACGGCGCCCCCGGGGGAAGGGAGGAGGCCGCCGACCACCGAGCAGGCGGTCAGGCAGCCGAGGGCGAGCCGTGACGACACCATCATCAGGGACCGAAGCGGACGGGTACGGCGATCGGGGCCAACTGCGTGAGGGGGTCGCCGGTGATCGAGGCGCGGGCGGCGTGGGAGCCGGCCAGCGACGGCAGCGACGGTGCGATCTCCGGTTCTTGGGGTGTGACAAAGGCGGCCGCGGCCGCGGCGGCGGCCACCAGGGCCCACACGGCCCGACGCCGCGAAGCCGCCGCCGGCACAGGCACCGGGTCGAGGATCGGGCGGGGGGCGGCGTGGACCGGCATGATCCGGATCGCCTTCCGGGCCGCGGCGACGTCGTCGAGCTCCTCCCGGCACTCGGCGCAGCCGGCAAGGTGGGCCTCCGCCTCCCGGCGGGCGGCGGGGGCGAGCTCGTCGTCGAGGTAGGCCGACAGGGCGTCCTCGAGGTGCGGCCCGGACCCCGGGGGCGATCCCCCGAAGACGTTCACTGGAGAGCCGCCCGCAGCAGGCGCCGCCCCCGGTGGATCCGGGACCGGACGGTTCCAACCGGGACGGAGAGGGCGTCGGCGATCTCCTCGTAGCTGAGGCCGACGACGTCGCACAGCACGACCGCTGTCCGG
>JAICGL010000798.1 GCA_025923175.1 Acidimicrobiia bacterium | reverse complement strand
GAGGCTTTCCAGCCGGGCCAGCGCGTCGGCGGGACCGTTGGCGTGAATCGTGCACAGCGAACCGGAGTGACCGGTGTTGAGTGCCTGGAGGAGGTCGAATGCCTCCTCCCCCCTTACCTCGCCGACGATGAGCCGATCCGGCCGGAGGCGGAGTGCGGCCCGGACGAGCGCCCGCACCGGCACGCCGCCGGCGCCCTCGGCGTTGGGCGGCCGGGCCTCGAGCCGCACGACGTGCGACTGGCCGAGGGACAGTTCGGCTGTCTCCTCGATGGTGACGATCCGCTCCCGGGGCGAGACCTCCCCGGCGAGGACATTCAGCAGCGTCGTCTTCCCGGCGCCGGTGCCGCCCGAGAGGAGGAGATTCCAACCGGCGGCGATGACCCAGCGGAGCAGGTCGACCGCGACCGCCCCCAGCCCGAAGTCGGTGAGCTCTCGCCGCCCACCGAAGCGGCGAATGGCTACGCACGTCCCGTCGACCGCGACCGGAGGCAGGACGGCGTGGAGGCGCGAGCCGTCGGGCAGGCGGGCGTCGACCATCGGTGACGACTGGTCGAGCCGCAGCCCGAGCGGTGCGATGATCCGCTCGACGGCCCGCCGCACCCCGTTCTCGTCGAGATCGACCGTCACCGCTTCAAGCCGGCCGGCCCGCTCGACGAAGGCCCCGCCACCCCCGTTCAGCAGGATCTCCGACACGTCGGGGTCGGCGAACAGGGCCTCGAGGCCGATGCTCATGCGGCCCAGCGCCCGCCGGCCATGTCGGCGAGGCGGTCGAGGATCGCGTCGGTGGAGTCAGCCAACGGGCCGGGGAGGCGGTCGCGCAGCACTCCGGCGTCGACCGCCCGGGCGATCTCCGCCCGTACGGGGACGCGGCCGAGGACGGGGACGCCGAGGACTGCGGCGACGTCGTCGGCGTCGAGCGCCCGGCCAGGGTCCTCCACCAGGATCGCTCCGGCCGAACGGGCGAGACGGGGATCGCCCACCGCCTTGCGAAGCGCCAGATAGCAAGGGCGGATCACCATCAGCGTCGCATCGGCCACCTCGATGGCTGCGAATGCCGCCCCCTGGTCGCTGCCGCGGCTCGGCCCGGCATCGAGGACGGCGATGCCTCCGTCCCGCAGGCCGACGGCGAGCGCCGCCCCGCCCTCCTCCGGCAAACGGTCGGCGGCAATGTCGGAACCGCAGGGCAAGAGGGTCAGGCCGGGGACGACCGCCACCGACATCTCGTCGAGGCAGTCCGTCGGCATGGACGGCCCCGCCGCCAGCCAACCGGTCAACCCCTCCGACGGTCTCGCTGAACCGAACCCGCAGTCGGGGACAGGGAGGCCCAGGATGGCGGGCTGATCGCCGCCCAGGTCGGCGAGGTGGGTTTCATCCACCCGCCCGGCGGAGACAAGGGCCAACGCCGCAGCGACGACCGACGTACCGGAGCCGCCTTTCGGCGACCAGAGAGCGAGCAGCACGAACAATCCCCCTTCGGGAGACGGCGCAGGTCGCGCCGAAGACCGAGCGACGAAGGGGGAAGAACGCCGGCGAGATGCGGTGCCGGCGGTGGGGCAACCTACGCACTGCGCTCATGGCGGCGCAACGGAATTACGGGCGAAGCGTCCTAGGGTGGTGAGTCCCATGGAAGCCGCCTTCTTCGATCTCGATAAGACCGTCATCGCCAAGAGCTCAGTACTGGCGTTCGGCCGGCCGCTGTACCGGGAAGGGCTCCTGTCCCGCTCCGCACTGCTCAAAAGCGCCTACAACCAGGCGATCTACCAGATGCGGGGAGCTGACGAAGCCCGGATGGAACGGGCTC
>JAICGL010000797.1 GCA_025923175.1 Acidimicrobiia bacterium | reverse complement strand
CGCACGTCCGGGAATCTATGGTCGGAGGCGACGGTTCAACCCTAACCGTCGCCCGTGTGCGCCTGCCTCGCTTGACGCCGGATGACAGACGCCCCGCCGCACTCGAATCCAGGAGACGCCATGCCCGTCGAGACCGATACCTCGTCAGAGAAGTTCGCCGAGTACGCCGAACCCGGGCGGCTCGTGACGGGCGACTGGCTTCAGGCGCACCTGGGCGAACCGGGTCTGGTCGTGGTCGAGTCCGACGAGGACGTGCTGCTCTACGACACCGGCCACATTCCCGGCGCCGTCAAGGTCGACTGGCACACCGAACTCAACGACCAGGTGGCGCGCGACTACCTCGACGGTGAGGGCTTCGCCCGCCTGATGAGCGAGAAGGGCATCAGCCGCGAGTCGACGGTGGTCTTCTACGGCGACAACTTCAACTGGTGGGCCACCTACGCCCTGTGGGTGTTCTCGCTCTTCGGCCACCCCGACGTCCGCCTCTTGAACGGCGGGCGCATGAAGTGGCAGTCCGACGGCCGGGAGATGACCACCGACGTCCCGAAGCGGGCGGAGACGGACTATCCCGTCATCGAGCGCGACGACTCGAAGATCCGGGCCTACAAGGAAGCCGTCCTCGACCACATGGGCGCCGAGAAGCCCATGGTCGACGTGCGTTCGCCGGAGGAGTTCCGCGGGGAGCGGACGCACATGCCGGAGTACCCCCAGGAGGGAGTGCTGCGCGGCGGCCACATCCCCGGCGCCAAGAGCGTTCCCTGGAAGCGGGCCGCCAACGACGACGGCACGTTCAAGTCGGTGCCCGACCTCAAGGCGATCTACGAAGGCGAGATCGGCCTCAGCCCCGACGACGACGTCGTCGTCTACTGCCGTATCGGGGAGCGGTCGAGCCACACCTGGTTCGTGCTCCAGCAGCTGCTCGGCTACCCGACCGTCCGCAACTACGACGGGTCGTGGACGGAGTGGGGCAACTCCGTGCGTGTCCCGATCGAGAAGCCGTAAAAGGAATTGGCCCCCAGCGGGCCGGCCGTCCCCCAGCTGCGGCCGGCCCGACGAGGGGCCTGAAAGTGGGGGACGGGGTGGCGGTCCGTCCCCTCAGTGGCGCCCGGCGGGTGGGCTCGATGCGCCACGAGAAGTGAACGCCTCCGCCCGCCCCTTATGACGCGTTGAGTGGTACGGCGCCCCGCAGGGTGGTAGAGCGATGGACTTCAACGACAGTGTCATCGAGCGGTTCAGGGCACTGGGCGGGAAGCTGCCCGGGCCCGCCGAGGGATCGGCGCTCCTGCTGCTTCACACGCGCGGCGCGCGGTCCGGCGCGGAACGGGTGAACCCGGTGACGTACCAGCCGCTGGCCGACGGGTGGGCGATCTTCGCCGCGCACGCCGGTGCGGCCAACCATCCGGCGTGGTTCCACAACCTCGTGGCCAACCCCGAGACGATCATCGAGATCGGCACGGAGACCGTTCCGGTCCGCGCCCGCGTCGCCATCGGCGAGGAACGGGAGCGGATCTGGGAGCGGCAGAAAGCCTTCTATCCCCGCTTCGCCAAGTACGAGGAGCAGACCACCCGGGAGATCCCGGTCGTCGTCCTGGAGCGCATAACGGCCCGGCGTCCCGGCAGCCGGGCGCTCGAGCTCGGGTAGCGGGCGCAGGCGCTAAGGCCCGGGGGACGGGGGGTGTCCCCCCGACAGTGCGGCGTGAGCCGCTAAGGCCCGGGGGACGGGGGGTGTCCCCCCGACAGTGCGGCGTGAGCCGCTAAGGCCCGGGGGACGGGGGGTGTCCCCCCGACAGTGCGGCGTGAGCCGCTAAGG
>JAICGL010000796.1 GCA_025923175.1 Acidimicrobiia bacterium | reverse complement strand
CGACGTTCGCCACCCGGACCACCACGCCGTTCGCCCCCCGCACCACCACGGCCTCCACGCCCTTCGCCACCCGGGCCACCACGACGCTCACCACCCGGACCCCCGCGGCCTCCACGCCCTTCGCCACCCGGGCCACCACGACGCTCGCCACCGGGGCCGCCGGGGCCGCCGCGGCGATCGCTTCCTTGCTGGCCTCCACCGGACCGGCCCCGCTGCTCGCCGCTCGGGCCGCCCTCTCCGGGGCCACCGGCGGCGGCTTCGCCTGCCGCTCCCCCGGCGCCCTGCCCACGACCACGCCGCCGACGGCGTCGTCCCCCGGTCCGGCCGGCACCCTCAGGGGCGGCGTCTGAGCTCTCTTCCGTCGAGGCGGCGGGCGCGCTCGGCTCCTCCGATCCAGCCGCCGGAGCAACAGGCCCCTCGTCAGACCCAGCGGCCGGTGCAGGCGCAACAGGCGCAGGCGACTCCTCAACCCCACCGGCCGGTGCAGCAGGCGCAGGCGGCTCTTCTGAAGTCGCCGGAGAGGGCGTCTCGGCGGGGGGCGCGGGGTCGGCGGGAGGCGACGGAGCCTCGTCTTCGGGGGGCACGGTCCTCTACTTAACCCCCGGGCGGGGGCACCGCGCCATGCGGAGCGGTGGCGTGGGCACGGCGGGCGGGTCGCAGCGGGTATAGAAATTTGGGCAAAGAACCGCTCGCAGGACTGATCTGGGAGGAACTCAATGGCCATCGCCACTGTGAATCCGGCGACCGGAGAGACGATCAAGGCGTTCGATCCGCTCTCAGTCGAGGAGCTCGACGCCAGGCTCGCCCGGGCGCACGAGGCCTTCCAGAGCTACCGGCTAACCACCTTCTCCCAGCGGGCCGAGTGGCTGCAGGCGGCGGCTGACATCCTCGAGAAGGAAGCAGACGCCATCGCCGCCGTGATGACGACGGAGATGGGCAAGACGCTGAAGTCGGCCAAAGCCGAGGCCGTGAAGTGCGCCAAGGCCTGCCGTTTCTACGCCGAGAACGCCGAGGCGTTCCTGGCCGACGAGCCGGCCGATGCGGGCGCCGTCAACGCCAAGAAGGCCTACACCCGGTACCTGCCGATCGGGCCGGTCCTCGCCGTCATGCCCTGGAACTTCCCGCTGTGGCAGGCCATGCGCTTCGCCGCCCCGGCCCTCATGGCCGGCAACGTAGGGCTGCTCAAGCACGCCTCCAACGTCCCGCAGACGGCGATGTTCCTCGAGGACCTCTTCAGCCGGGCCGGCTTCCCCGACGGGGTGTTCCAGACACTGCTCATCGGCTCCGACCTCGTCGAGCGGGTCCTGCGCGATTCCCGGGTCATGGCCGCCACGCTGACGGGGAGCACCCCGGCCGGGCAGGCGGTGGCCAGGGTGGCCGGAGAGGAGATCAAGAAGACCGTGCTGGAGCTCGGCGGCAGCGACCCCTTCGTCGTGCTCCCGTCCGCCGACCTCGACAAGGCGGCCGAGGTCGCCGTCGTCGCCCGCGTCCAGAACAACGGGCAGAGCTGCATCGCCGCCAAGCGCTTCATCGTCCACGAGGCGGTGGCCGACGAGTTCGAGCGACGGTTCGTGGAACGGATGGCGGCGCTGCGCCTGGGCGACCCGATGGACGAGTCCACCGACATCGGCCCGCTCGCCACCGAGCAGGGCCGTGCTGACGTGGAGGAACTGGTGGACGACGCCGTCGCGCAGGGCGCCACCGTCCTGCTGGGCGGCAAGCGGCCGGACGGGCCCGGCTGGTTCTACCCGGCCACGGTCATCTCCGGCATCACCCCCAAGATGCGGCTGTTCTCCGAGGAGGTCTTCGGCCCGGTGG
>JAICGL010000795.1 GCA_025923175.1 Acidimicrobiia bacterium | reverse complement strand
GGGGTTGACGGGCGGATTCCTTCGATGACGATGCGATCAGTCACGTTGTACTGGTCTACCACTCCAGCCCAGTCGCAAACGCCCTGCGCCGGTCCCTCCACAGGTTCGCTAGCGTCGTGGGCGTGAGGGCACTCAAGAGCTTTACCGTCCGGGCCCGGCTCCCCGAGCCGCTGGCTCCTCTGCACGACATCGCTTACAACCTGCGCTGGTCCTGGGACGACGGCACCCGCGACCTGTTCCGGTGGCTCGACCCGGACGGCTGGGAGGAGGTCAACCACGACCCGGTCCGGCTGCTGGGCGCGGTCCGGCGGGACCGGCTGGAGGCGCTGGTCGACGACCCGGGGTTCCTCTCGTTCATGAACGAGGTCCACGGCGAGCAGGAGCGCTACGTCGAGGGCGCCCGCTGGTTCCAGGCCCGCCAGTCGCCCCTGCGCTCGGTGGCCTACTTCTCGCCCGAGTTCGGCATCACCGAGGCGCTCCCGCAGTACTCCGGGGGTCTCGGGGTCCTGGCCGGGGACCACCTCAAGGCGGCCAGCGGGCTCGGCATCCCTCTCGTCGGGATGTGCCTCTTCTACCAGCAGGGTTACTTCCGCCAGGAGCTCAACGCCGACGGCTGGCAGCAGGAGCGCTACCCCCGCCTCGACCCCCATGCCATGGCCCTTCACCGTGTCGAGGGCGCCCGGGTCACCGTCGACCTGGCCGGTACACCGCTGGTGGCGCAGCTGTGGCGGGCGATGATCGGCCGGGTGAAGCTCTACCTCCTCGACGCCGATGTGGAGGAGAACGACACCACGTCCAGGCAGGTCACCGACCGGCTCTACGCCGGCGACGCCGAGCACCGCATGCGCCAGGAGATCCTGCTGGGCATCGGCGGGGTGCGGGCGCTGCGGGCCGCCGGCGAGGAGACCCAGATCTTCCACACGAACGAGGGGCACGCCGGGTTCCTCGGCCTCGAGCGGATCCGCCAGCTCGTCACCGAGGACGGCCTGCGGTTCCACGAGGCGCTCGAGGCTGTCCGGGCCGGGACGATCTTCACCACCCACACCCCGGTGCCGGCCGGGATCGACCGGTTCCCCCGGGAGATGATGGAGCGGTACTTCAAGGCCTTCGCCGACGAGTGCGGGGTCACGTTCAACGACCTCATGGCCCTCGGCCACGAACCGGGGGCGGGCGCCGACTCGCCCTTCAACATGGCGGTGATGGGCCTGCGGCTGGCGTCGCTGTCCAACGGCGTGTCGAAGCTCCACGCCCGTGTCAGCCAGAAAATGTTCAGCGGCCTGTGGCCCGGCGTACCGGAGGCGGAGGCGCCGATCCGGCCGGTCACCAACGGCGTCCACGCCCGCACCTGGGTCTCGGCCGAGATGGATGAGCTGCTCAACCGGTACGTCCTGCCGGAGTGGCCCGAGGCCGACGAGACCCGCTGGGCCCACATCGACGACGCCAACGACGACGAGATCTGGCGGGTCAAGGAGCAGGGCCGGCAGCGGCTGGTGGCCTTCGTGCGGGAGCGGCTCCGGCAATCGGCGCTGGCCAGGGGCGTGAGCGAATCGGACGTCGCCTGGACGCACGAGATCCTCGACCCCCGGGTCCTGACGCTCGGCTTCGCCCGGCGCTTCGCCGCCTACAAGCGGGCCACCCTGCTGCTGTCGCAGCCGGACCGGCTGAAGACGCTGCTGACCTCGACCGAGCGCCCCATCCAGATCATCTTCGCCGGCAAGGCCCACCCGGCCGACGACATCGGCAAGGAGATGATCCGCCAGATCATCGCCTTCGCCCGGGAACCCGAGGTCCGCCACCGGATGGCGTTCATCGAGGACTACG
>JAICGL010000794.1 GCA_025923175.1 Acidimicrobiia bacterium | reverse complement strand
GCGAAGCAGGAGACGCTCGATCCGCTCAAGGGGCTCGGCAAGAAGGCCGCTCTGGGGCTCGGCGGCGCCCTCCTGCTCGGTCTCGGTGGGGTCTTCGTCTCCATCGGCGCGCTGAGGGCGATGCAGACCGAGACCGATTGGTTCGAGGAGCACAACGTCACCTACCTGCCGTACATCTTCACGGTCATCTTCCTGCTCGTCCTGTCGCTGCTCGGCTGGGTGGGCCTCGGGCCGGGAAAGAAGGACAAGTGACGGGCAACGGATCGGGCCGGATCACCAGGGCGGACATCGAAGCCAAGCTAAAAGCCATCCGCGACGACATCGAGCCGGTCGGAGAGCAGGCCAAGGGTGGCCTGATGGCCGCCGTCCCCGTGGTCGTGGCCGTGCTCGTCATCGGCGCCTACGTCCTCGGGAAGCGGTCCGGCAAGAAGCGCCGGGCCGTCATCGAGATCAAGCGACTGTGATCGGGCTGCTGCGCTCGCTGGCCCGGATCGGTTTCCGCAAGGGCCTCGGCGGCGGTGGCCGGGCCTGGCTGGCTCTCGGAGTCGTCAGCTGGTTCGCCGCCCGGACCAAGGAGAAGGGCAAGGATCCGCCGCCCCTGTACAGCGAGGTGCTCTCGCCGGGCGAGTCGATCGCCGTCCGCATCCTCAAGCCACCCCGCTGACGCTCGGAGATCCGCTCCCGCCGTTTGCCCGACCGACCACTACCCTTAGCGGCGTGAAGGTTCTCCTCCGCAACCCCCGTCGCGAGGTCGAGATGGCGGGGCCGGTGCGCGTGTCCAAACTGCTCGAGACGCTCGGGATCAACCCCGAGACGGTGCTCGTGATCCGCAACAACACGCTCGTCACCCACGACGAGCGACTGGAGGAGCCCGACACCATCGAGATCCGCCCTGTGATCTCGGGGGGCTGACGCTCAATGAAATGCCGGCGCTGCAAAGCCCCTGCGCTGATCGACGTGCGGCGCCACAACGCCGCCTTCTGCGCCGATTGCTTCGTCCACCACTGCCAGGAACAGGTCCGGCGGGCCATCCACGCCTTCGACATGATCGGGCCCGGCGATCGGGTCCTCATGGCCGTGTCGGGCGGGAAGGACTCCCTCGGGGCCTGGGAACTGCTCGTGGATCTCGGCTACGACACCGACGGGCTCTATCTCGGCCTCGGCATCGGCGACTACTCCGACTCCTCCGGCCGGTACACCCGCGACTTCGCCGCCGAGCGGGGCCTCAAGCTCATCGAGATCGACATCCCGGGCGAGTACGGGTTCGACATCGGTACGGCCGCCGCCACTGTCCGCCGACCGCCCTGTGGCGCCTGCGGGCTGTCGAAGCGGCACCTGTTCAACAAGGCGGCGCTCGACGGGGGCTACGACGTCGTGGCCACCGGCCACAACCTCGACGACGAGGCCGCCGTCCTGTTCGGCAACGTCCTGCGGTGGGACGCCGAGTACCTGGGGCGCCAGTACCCGGTGCTGCCCGCCTCGCCGGGCTTCGTCCGGAAGGTGAAGCCGCTGGTCCGCCTGACCGAGCGGGAGATGGCCGCCTACTGCGTCATCCGGGGCATCGACTACATCGTCGAGGAGTGCCCGATGGCCGCCGGCAACCGGCACCTGGCCTACAAGGAGGCGCTCAACACGCTGGAGCAGCATTCGCCCGGGGCCAAGGCCAACTTCCTCTTCTCGTTCCTGGAACGGGGCCACGAACGTTTCGCCGCCGACGCCGAGACCGAGCGTGCGGAACTCACCCCCTGCACGGTCTGCGGCTCGCCCACCACCGGTGAGGTGTGCGCCTTCTGCCGCATGAACCAGCGGGTTCGAGGTTCCG
>JAICGL010000793.1 GCA_025923175.1 Acidimicrobiia bacterium | reverse complement strand
GGGACGAGGTCGGGACCTGGGAACCCCGGGCGCTGCATGTGTCGCTCTTCGGCTCCGCGGCCCGGGGGGACGGCCACACCCGCAGCGACCTCGACCTGCTCGTGGTGCGCACCGACCGGAAGAAGGACGAGGAGGCCTGGGAGCGCCAGCTTTACGACAGCGGGGAACGCATTCTGGCCGCCACCGGCAACCGAGCCGCCTGGTTCGTGACCACCCCGGCCGACCTGCGACGCGCCGTCCAGGTCGGTGAGCCCATCGTCGGCGAGTGGCGACGCGACGTCGTCCATCTCGCCGGCCGACGCCTCGACCAGCTGCTGCGAGAGGCGGCGTGATCCGGGACACGCCCTGCGGGCGGGCCGACGCCCGGCGGCGGGTCCGGATGGCGCGCACCTACCTCGACGTCGCCGACCAGGCTTCTCTCGGGGAGAGCGACGAGGGCCGCAACGTCGCCGCCGGCAACGCCGTCCTGGCCGCCTTCGCCGCCGCCGACGCCCTCTGCTGCCTCCGTCTCGGCCGGCCCGCCCGAGGCCAGGCCCACCAGGAAGCCACCGCGCTCCTCAAGACCGTCCGACCCGACGGGCCTGCCCTGGCAAAGGACCTCGCCACCGTCCTCGGAGTGAAGGACGCCGCCCATTACGGCACCGTCTTCGTCTCCGCCACCGTCCTCCGATCGACACTGCGCGCCACGACGCGGCTCGTCGAAGCCGCGGAGGCGGCCGTCCAGACGAGCGGGAGCTGAGCCTGTCCGGCTACCGGCATGTCGCTCGAGCGGGCGGCCACCGGCAGGTCGCAGTCTGACTAAGACAGGGCGGGCGTGCCACGGGGTGCAACGGAGGACGGGGAGGCTGCTTCACCCACCGCGGGGCGATGTCGAAATGCCGGATGGTTCTTCGCATTCCAGTTGTGCGCGGCTCGTGCTGTCGGGCTGAAGCGTCGAGACCCTAGCGGCGTTGACTAGTCCGCCACCCCCCGAGCTCCGTGGCTCGCGGGGAGCACGATCTCGAGCGAAGGAGATCAATGTGAAGCGACTCATAGCCTTGGCCACTGTGGTGCTCAGCGCCCTGACCATGCCAGCGGCGACCGCTGTCACCGGCAACGGGGCTCCTAGCGGATCGCACTACACGCTCAACCTCATTGGGGTTCCCGACAAGACCGCCACCATGACGGGGGCCAACGGGCACGTCATCTTCACCAAACTGTCCGGCAACACGAAGATCAACCTGCAGGAAGGTTCGTTCCAGGTCCTCGACGCCAACGGCACCGATGGCAACGGAGCGGCGTTCCAACTCCCCAACCCGGACTCCGATGGTGACGGTGTCACCGCCTACAGCGTCTATGCCCGGGCGCTCGGGAAGCCCGGCGGTTCCGCGGTGGCAACCTCCTGCGTCACCGACGCCACCGGAACCTACTGCTCCACCGAGAATGTCGTGCTCGTGCGGGGTTCGGGGAAGTCGAGCTTCGAGAATGTGAGCAAGCAACTGCTCACTCTCTGCCTCGACACTGACGGCGACGGCGCTTGTGACACCCGCACGTCGCTGTTCTCCGACAAGCTGGCGAGCTACTTCTGGGATTACGAGAACAGCGGCCTGCGCCTCGCCCAGCTGCGCTTCTACGAGATCCCCACATCGGTAGGCACCACGCCCTGACACCGTTTCGGCACGGGCGCGACCCGGTCGACCAACTCTCCGCCCTCCTGTCCGCGCTCCGTCACGGAGCCGGCCAGGAGGGCGGGAGCAGCGACCCGAGGCGGCCGCCGCCTACCGCATTGTCCTCGACAGCCGCGCCAAGAACTTCGCCTGATTCGTCTCGGTGCCGAGAAATCCTT
>JAICGL010000792.1 GCA_025923175.1 Acidimicrobiia bacterium | reverse complement strand
TTTCGCCTTGAGATAGTCGATGTTCTCTACGTTGGGCACCGACTGCAGCGGCACCCGTTCGACGATCTCGAGGTTGTAGCCCGCCAGACCGCCGTACTTGGCCGGGTTGTTGGTCAACAGCCGCATGGTGGTGATGCCGAGATCGACGAGGATCTGGGCGCCGATGCCGTACTCGCGGGAGTCGGCAGCGAAGCCGAGTTCCAGGTTGGCCTCGACCGTGTCGCGGCCCTGCTCCTGGAGCTGGTAGGCCCGGAGTTTGTGGGCGATGCCGATGCCGCGGCCTTCATGGCCCCGGAGGTAGACGATGGCGCCCTGCCCCTCCTCGGCGATCTTTTGCATGGCCAGTTGCAGCTGCGTGCCGCAGTCACAGCGCAGCGATGAGAAGACGTCGCCGGTGAGGCATTCGGAGTGGACCCGGACCAGGACGTTGTCGGCGCCGGCCACCTCGCCCCGCACCATGGCGATGTGCTCGGTGCCGTCGATCACCGACTGGTAGGCGAAGGCGGTGAAGTCGCCGAAGGGGCTGGGGATGCGGGCCTCGGAGACACGGCGCACGAGCTTCTCCCGCTGCCGCCGGTAGCGGACGAGATCCGCGATCGACACCATGACGAGGCCGTGCTCGGCGGAGAATGCCTCGAGTTCGGGGAGACGGGCCATTGTTCCCGACGCGTCGTCGTTGACGATCTCGCACAGGACCGCAGCCGGGTAGAGGCCGGCCAGGCGGGCGAGGTCGACGCCGGCCTCCGTGTGGCCCGCCCGCTTGAGGACCCCGCCGTCCCGGTAGCGCAACGGGAAGATGTGGCCGGGGCGGTTGAAGTCGTCCGGCCCGGTCGTGCGGTCGATGAGCGCCTTGATCGTCGTGGCGCGGTCGGCGGCCGAGATGCCGGTCGAGGTGCCGATCTTGGCGTCGACCGACACGGTGAAGGCGGTGCGCTGCGACTCAGTGTTGTCGGCCACCATGAGCGGGATGCGCAGCTCGTCGAGGCGGGCCCCGACGACGGGCAGGCAGATCACCCCGCTGGTGTGACGGACCATGAAGGCGATCCCCTCAGGGGTGATCTTGTCGGCGGCGATGATGAGGTCGCCCTCGTTCTCCCGGTCGGCGTCGTCGACCACGACGACGAACTCGCCCCTGGCGATGGCTTCCACCGCCTCCTCGATCGGCGCGAACGGCATGGTGCTCAGCCCTTCTCTCTGTTCGGGGACACCCCGGACCCCGGGGTGGCGCCCATGAGGCGCTCGACATACTTCGCCACCAGGTCGACCTCCAGGTTCACCGGGTCGCCTGCGCCCTTGATCCCGAGAGTCGTCACGGTAGCCGTGTGCGGAATCAGGGCGAACTCGAAGGTCTTCTCGTCGATGCCGGCGACGGTGAGGCTGACGCCGTCGACGGCGATCGAGCCCTTCTCCACCACGTACCGGAGGACCGTGTCGTCGGCGGCGATGACCACTCTGGTCGAACCGTCGGCCAGCGTCTCCCGCTCGGCGATCTCGCCGACACCGTCGACGTGGCCTTGCACGATATGCCCGCCGAGGCGGTCGGCCAGGCGGACGGGCCGCTCCAGGTTCACCCGGTCGCCTGCCGCCAGGGCACCGAGGCAGGTGCGGCGAAGCGTTTCCTCCACGGCATCGGCCGCCCACCAGCCCTGGCCCAGCTCCACCGCCGTCAGGCAGCAGCCGTTGACGGCGATCGACGCTCCGAGCTCGGCGTCGTCGAGGACGGTGACGGCCTCGATCTCGAGGCGCGCTCCTGAAGCGTTCGGAATGACCGCCCGCACGGTGCCGAGCTCCTCCACGAGACCCGTGAACATGTAGTCAGTTTCGTGG
>JAICGL010000791.1 GCA_025923175.1 Acidimicrobiia bacterium | reverse complement strand
CGGCCGACCTGCAGACCATTGATCTCCACGGGCTGCGCGGGTTTGCCGCCACGGCCACGGCAAGCGATGTCGACCGCTCCCTCGGCAGACAACGACGCGATCTCGCCGACTTCGCCGCACTGCTGTCGGACCCCGCCGCAACACGACTCGAGGAGATGGCGGCACTGGCCCGCCAGACGACGCTGCGCCGCTTCGGGCGGACGATGCATCTCTTCGCCCCGCTCTATCTCTCCAACGAGTGCGTGAGCGTCTGTACCTACTGCGGGTTCTCGGCCGGCAACGACATCGCCCGGCGCACCCTCACACCCGACGAGGTCGCCGACGAGGGGCGCGCCCTCGTCGAGCGCGGCTTCCGCCACCTGCTGCTCGTGGCCGGCGAACACGCCCGCATCGTGTCGAAGGGCTACCTGCGGGACTGCGTCGCCGCGCTCGCCCCCGTCGTACCGCAGGTGTCGCTCGAAGTGCAGGTGTGGGACACCGACACGTACCGGGACCTCGTGGCCGCCGGCGCCGACGGCCTCGTCGTCTACCAGGAGACCTACGACCGCGACACCTACGCCGGCGTCCACCGCCTCGGCAAGAAGCGCAACTACGACTGGCGCCTGGCCGCCCCCGACCGGGGAGCCGAGGCCGGGATGCGCCGACTGGGCATCGGCGCCCTGTTCGGCCTCCACGCCGACTGGCGCGCCGACGCCCTGGCCGTCGCCGCCCACGCCCGCGCCCTCCTGCGACGGTGGTGGCGGGTCGAAGTGACGGTCTCGCTCCCCCGCCTCCGTCCCTGCTCTGGCGTCCCGAGCCCGCCAGGCACCCTCGAGGACCGCCACTTCGTGCAACTCCTGTGTGCTCTGCGGCTGCTGCTGCCAGATGTTGGTCTTGTGGTCTCGACCCGGGAGGCGCCGGCCTTTCGCGACGCCGTCATACCCCTTGGCGTGACCCATCTTTCGGCCGGGTCCCACACCGAACCCGGCGGTTACACCGGCCCGTCCGACGCCGAGCCGCAGTTCTCCGTGGCCGACGAGCGGAGCCCGGCCGAGGTAGCCGCCTCCCTACGAGCAGCTGGCTACGACCCGGTCTGGAAGGACTGGCAACGTTCTTGACCAGTGCTCGGGCGTGCGTCACCGGACTGAACGCCGGCACGGTTTAGGCTCCATCCGAATGGATCCGAGGAAGCTGCTCGAGGGGCGGTCGAACCCCCTGCCGGAAGGCACCCTGGCCGTGGGGGCCGGACTGATCGTGAGCGGGATCACGTCCTACGGGTTCCTGGCCATCTCGGCCCGGGCGCTCGGGCCGGAGCGCTACGCCCCCCTCGGCGTGTTGTGGGCCCTCACGTACGTGGTCTGCCCCGGGGTCTTCCTCCCGCTCGAGCAGGAGGTCGGCCGGGCCCTGTCGACCCGGCGGGCGAAAGGACTGGGCGGCGGCCCGCTCATCCGGCGGGCGGCGCTGGCCGGCGGAGTGGCAGCAGCCGTTCTCATCGCCGCCACAGCGGCGACCGGGCCGCTCTCGCTCTCCCACCTCTTCGACGACAAGGTGATGTTGCTCGTGGCGCTGATGGTGGCGCTGGGCGGCTACTACGTCGAGTTCCTCGTCCGTGGCGTCCTGTCGGGCAACGGCCGGTTCAAGTCCTACGGCGTGATCCTCGGCTCCGAGGCCCTCTTGCGGATGCTGGCCTGTTTCGCCCTGGCCGTCGTCGGTGTCGACACGGTCGGGCCCTTCGGGGTGATCATCGGCATCGCTCCCATCGCCGCCACCCTGATCGGGGTGCGCAAGGAACGAAACCTGGTCACCCCCGGTCCGGACGCGCCCTGGTCCGAACTGTCGACCGCTCTCGGTTACCT
>JAICGL010000790.1 GCA_025923175.1 Acidimicrobiia bacterium | reverse complement strand
TTTTCGGCCAGCCAGAGACAGCCCGCCTGCTTCTTCAAGCCGGTGCCAACGTGCTCGCTCGGACGACCAACGCCCTCGACAACCATCCCCTTCACGCCGCCGTGGCCGGCAGCAACGTCGAGACCAGGCTGGCTAGCGCCGAGCTCCTGCTCAACGCCGGCGCCGCGGTGAACGAACGTCAATCCGGTGGCTTCACGGCGTTGATGGCTGCTGCTCAGAATGCGGACACTGATCTTCTGCGCCTGCTACTCGCCCACGGCGCCGATCCCTCGATCAGAGATGATCAGGGCCGCACTGCGGCGGATATCGCCGTGTCTGCGGGTCACACCGAGGTCGCAGCCCAGCTCCAATGACCTCAGCGCCGGGACGCCGACCGGCACCAGACGAGGTTAGATAGACGGGTGCACGAACCCGATCCCACCCGATTGGCCGGTGACGTCCTCCTGACCGACCAGTACCAGCTCACCATGGCGCAGCTCTACTACCGCCAGGGGCTCCACCAACACAAGGCTCGCTTTGAGCACTTCTTCCGGAGCTATCCCGACTACGGGAACCATCAAGCCGGCTACGCAATCACCGCCGGCCTCCGGACCTTTGTCGACTGGCTCAACAACGCCCATTTCGATAAGTACGAAACAGATGTGTTGGCCCGTCACCCAACGATTAGCGGCGGGCACATCTTCGGAACCGACTTCCTCGGGTGGTTGCGAGAGGAGGGTGACTTCTCGGAGTTGAGTATCAACGCCATCCCCGAGGGCCGGGTGGTTCACCCCGGGGTTCCCTTGACGGTCGTCGAGGGGCCGCTCATCCTCGCCCAATTGGTGGAGACGGCTTTGCTCAACCATCTCAACTTTGAGACCCTGATCGCGACCAAAGCCTCACGGGTGCTGGATGCCGCCAGGGGAGGCACCGTGCTCGAGTTCGGGGCTCGCCGTGCCCAGGGGTCGGGCGCCTACTCGGTCGTTCGAGGCGCGCTGATTGGTGGTGCCAGCGGCTCTTCACTGGTGGGAAGGTCACATGAACTCGGCTTCTTGCCGCGGGGAACCCACGCCCACTCGATGGTGCAAGCTTTCATGGCTCTGGGGATGGGGGAGTTGGGGGCGTTCCGGGCCTATGCCGAGGTCTATCCCGAGGAGACCCTTCTGCTGGTCGACACCATCGACACCCTTGAATCCGGGCTTCCCAATGCCATCACGGTTTTCGAAGAACTTCGCAAGAAGGGACACCAACCGCTCGGAGTCAGGCTCGACTCGGGTGACCTGGCCCACTTGGCGGTTCGATCTGCTGAAATGCTCGACAAGGCTGGATTCGCCGACACGTCGATCGTTCTGTCGAGCGAATTGGACGAGATCACAATCTGGCAGATCCTCGAACAGATCGCCGAAGAGGCTCCCCGGTATGGCGTTGACGCCGATCATCTGATCAAGCGCCTGGTCTACGGGGTGGGATCGCGGCTGGCCACTTCCCAGGGTGACCCCTACTTGGACGGTGTGTACAAACTGGCGGCTGTTGCTGACGACGGGGTCTGGCAGCCGGCCATCAAGGTCTCTGACACCCCTGCCAAGACCATGAACCCGGGCGCCAAACGCAGCTGGCGGGTTTACGACCAAAGAGGAGTGGCGACGGCCGATCTCCTGGCACTCGAGGATGAGCTGGTGCAGCCACCTTTGGAGCTACACCACCCCAACCAGCTGGGAGTGGTCCGGCACTTATCTCCCGACAAGGTCAGTGGTCTCGAAGAGCTGGCCCAGCCCGTCTCGACCACCGACCTGCCGAGTCCACACGACGAAGTTGTGATGGCTCAGGCTCGCCGCGTTGCAGACCTGGAGAGGCTC
>JAICGL010000789.1 GCA_025923175.1 Acidimicrobiia bacterium | reverse complement strand
GGATGGTGCTCGTGACCGACGCCATCGCGGCAGCGATGTGCGGAGACGGCGAGTACCGCCTCGGTGACCGGACCGTGTTCGTCAGCGAGGGCGCCGCCCATATGGCCGACGGCACACTGGCCGGAAGCATCCTCACGCTGGACCAGGCGGTCCGCAAGCTGACAATCCTCGGTGTTCCCTGGGAGCTGGCGGTGGGCGCCGCGACCGCCGCTCCCGCGCGTTCCCTCGGCCGCACCGACCTCGGCGTGCTGCGTCCCGGCTCCCCGGCCGACGTGGTCGTGATCGACGACGACCTTGCCGTGCTCCGTACCCTGGTCGCCGGCGAGCAGGTGTGGCCCGACGAAGTCATCGACCTTCTCCCCCACCGCAACGACCGGCCGGAGACGGCCTGAGGCAGCACGCCGGCACCGGGGCAAAGGTCCTCACGACAGAGGGTCTTTCGACTCTATTCGTCGAGCCGTCGAGTCAGGAGAATGGGGCCAACCCTGACGTCGCGACAGGAAGGCGCGCTAATCAAAGCGGCCTTCGGCGGCGAAGGGGAGAGACACCGAAAGGCTGAAGAGTCCGAAGGAGGTCAAACCGCTGACCAACCCCGCCACCGAGGCCAGCCCACCGGCCTGATCCGGCTGGCCGGATGACGTCCCGCACAACGAGGCGAAGGGGCGACACCCCGGCCGGCGATCCCCGTATCGGGGTAGGCACAAGGTTGAACTGCAGGACACTCGACGGCCCGTTTCCCTGACGGGCCGTCGAGCCGCGTTAAGCCGGCGGCCAACTTTGGTCTTGCAAGTGCGGGTTCTCAGGCGACAGGGAACATGGGGGCCGACCACTTGGCGGCCCGGACGTGGGTGGCAAGTCCGACCAGCACAGCGGGCTCGAGCGCGGCCCGCAACGCTGGGAAGAGCTGCTCCTCCTCCTCGGCGAAGTGGGCCCGCAACCCGAGGACGAGTGCGCTGGCCCGCCTCGCGAACCCGGCGCTCGACGGGTCCAGGGTCAGCATCTCCTCCAGCAGCGAGTTCACCTCCTCGTGCTCGCCGGTCAGCTCATGCACGTCCCGCCGGCCGGACGGAACCGCGGCCCGGGCAGCCGGGAAGACGACGTCTTGTTCGGCCGACTCGTGGGCAGCCAGGTCGCCAGCAATGCGCATGAACAGCCCGCGCATCTCCGCCGGGTCGTCCGACAGGTCGAGCCGGTCGAGCAGGATTTCCATGTACCGGTGGTCCTCGATCAGCAGTTCGATCGCATCAGGAATCTCATCCATGCCCGGATTGTCGGTGCTTCCGCCGCCGCCCGACAGTGACCGAAAGTCCGCGATGCCACGCCGTCCGGCAACGAGGACGGGACCTTCGGCCCTGCCGTCCGCCACCCCCGAGTGGGGCTACGCCAACCGCCTGGCCGAACTGGCGGCTTTCGTCATCTGACATCGGGAGCGCCGCTTATGAAGATCGCAGCGGGATCGACCCGGCGGCGGGGCGTGACTCGCAGCCCGTTCAGGCGGTCACCGGCTCGCCGCCCCAGGAGTGCAGTGTGCGGAGGTAGTGGGCCCTCTCGAAGGCCGAGGGGTCGGCAACGGAGGCGTGGCTCATGCTGCCACGCAGCTGGATCACCGAGTCGTAGTCGTGCTCGGCCATCCAGGCTCGCAGGTCGGCCTCGACTTGCACGATGTGCTCGGGACCGTGGAGGAGCAGCGCTGACGTCATCATGGCGACGTCCGCGCCGACGAGCAGCGCCTTGGCGACGTCGGCACCGGAGTGGATCCCGGTGGTCGCCGCCAGCGACGCCCGGTGATTGACCAGGGGATGCAGGATGGCCAGCCATCGCAGCGGCAGGCGGAG
>JAICGL010000788.1 GCA_025923175.1 Acidimicrobiia bacterium | reverse complement strand
CCGCCGGACGTCATCGTCCTCGACAACATGATGCCGGGCATGACCGGGCTCGAAACGGCCCGCAAGCTTCGCCACGACGGGTTCGACAAGCCGATCGTGCTCTTCTCGGCCTACGTCGGCCCCGAGCTGGAGAGCGCCGCCCGGGAACTCGACCTGAACACAGTGGCGAAGGTCGACACGCAGGCGGTCATCCGCATCGTGGAATCCCTGGGCGGCGCCCTCACCTGACCCGTACGGGCGGCAAACAGGGCGATTCGCGCCGGACGCGGCAAAGGGTGCGTCATGAACCCTTCCGCCGTCCGTCTTCCAGAACGTGCCTCAGACAATGGCGTCTTGCGGTTTTCCCGCATATTTCTTCGGCGATTGCGGTCAATGCACGCCGTTAGGGTTCTATCCCGCCACGCATTCGAATCACTACGATGGCAAAGAAGCCAGCGGGCAATATTCACCTGACCGGCGGAGAGACGGAGTGAAAATTGCTTAATATCGGGGGACACCCCCGAGCCCCCGGGTCATCCGAGCCGCAGCGGTTGACCCCAATCAGCGGGTCGACTCACGGCGAATCGGAGACCGGGCCGGTCCCCGCCAGCCTGCTGCTGATCTCCTCCGGCGGCGCCCCCCGCCCCGCCCTCCTGCGAGCCCTCGACCGTGACGGGCTGTGCATCCAGCCCGGGGCGCTCCCGCAGTCGGCCACCACGGTCGACGACGCCGACGTGGTCGTGATCGACGCCACCGACTCCGTTGCGGCGGGGATCGACACGCTCGTCAACGTACGCCGCCAGAGTGGCGTTCCAGTTGTCTTCGTGGCCGGCGCGGATTCCCGGCCGCAGGCGGTGCAGGCGCTCGAGCTCGGTGCCGACGATTTCGTGATCGAACCGTTCGTCCACGGTGAGGTCCCGGCACGCATCCGCTCGGTGTTGCGGCGTTCCCGGCGTCCGGGGCGCCCGGCGCCGCTGACGTTCGGGCGCTTGTCGGTCTTCCTGGCCGAGCGTGAGGTGCGCATCGACGGCCACGTCGTCGAGACCACGCCGCTGGAGTTTGATCTGCTCGCCTGTCTCGTCGCCGCACCCCGGCGCGTCTTCTCGCGTACGGAACTGCTCGAGCAGGTCTGGGGGTCGTCAGGCTCCTGGCAGAGTCCCGCCACTGTCACCGAGCACATCCGCCGCCTGAGGCTGAAGCTGGAGTCCGACAGGGAAAGTCCACGCTGGCTGCGCACCGTCCGGGGTGTCGGCTACCGGTTCGACCCGTGAGCGTCGTGGTGCCTGCGCCCGAATCCGCTCACCATTCCGACATCGATCTGTCTGATGCGGCGCTGCCCATCGGGCCGATCCTCGAGGCCGCCTTCCGGGAGGCCGTCACCGAGATGGCGCTGATCACTCCCGAAGGCTCGTTCCTGCGGGCCAATGCCGCCATGTGCCGGTTGCTCGGTCGCACGGAGACGGAGCTCACCGGCATGGCGGTCGGGGACGTTACCCACCCAGACGACCGGGGGTCGGTGCGGGCGGTCCTCGCCGACGCGCGCTCCGGGGTGCTGCGGGGGTTTCGCATCTGGGGTCGGGCGATCGGTGCCGGCGGAGAGGCCATACCCATGCTGGTGGCCGCCACCATGCTCAGGGGCGACACCGGCGAGGAGCTGTGTTTCTTCGTCCAGGTGCTCGATGCCGAGGCTTCGCCGTCGGCGCCGTTGCCGCCCGCCCTCGAGCACCAGCCGGTGGTCGACTTCTCCTGTGACCGGGATGGGCGCCTCGTCGGCGTGAGTCCGGTGGTAACGCTGTTCGGTTGGAACCTTGAGGAGCTGCAAAGCGTGGCCGCAATCGACCTCGTCCACCCCGCTGATCGCGCCCGGG
>JAICGL010000787.1 GCA_025923175.1 Acidimicrobiia bacterium | reverse complement strand
GGGTGTCGCCCCTCGGGCCCACCCAGCTGCCGGGCGACGTGAAGAACAGCGTGGTCGTCCTCTGCGACGACGTCCTCTTCACGGGACGGACGGTCCGGGCGGCCATGGACGCCGTCGTCGACTTCGGCCGGCCCCGGGCCGTCCAGCTGGCCGTGCTGGTGGACCGGGGCCATCGGGAGCTCCCGATCCGGGCCGACTACGTCGGCAAGAACCTCCCCACCAAGTGGGACGAGGACGTGCGCGTCCACCTCGTCCCTATCGACGAGGACGACGGCATCGAGATCTGGGAGTGCGTGGAAGAGGGGGAGCTGTGAAGCACCTGCTGGGAATCGACGACCTCGGCGCCGAAGGGATCAGCGAGGTGCTGCAACTCGCTGACTCCTTCCTCGAGGTGACCAGGCGCGACATTCCGAAGGTCCCCGCACTGCGGGGCAAGACCGTCGTCTCCATGTTCTACGAGGACTCGACCCGCACCCGGCTGTCGTTCGAAACGGCGGCCAAGCGCCTGTCGGCCGACACCATGACCTTTTCGGCCGGTTCGTCCTCGTTGCGCAAGGGCGAGTCGCTGCTCGACACCGTCCGCACCGTCGAGGCGATGGGCATCGACGCCATCGTCGTTCGGCACCGCTCCAGCGGCGTTCCCCAGCGGATCGCCGGATGGATCGACGCCTCCATCGTCAATGCCGGCGACGGCTGGCACGAACATCCCACCCAGGCCCTCCTCGACGCCTTCACGCTCCGGCGCCACCGGGGTGACTCGTTCGCCGGTATGAAGGTCTCGATCGTTGGCGACGTCAAGCACTCCCGGGTTGCCCGCTCCAACGTGCGGGCGCTGTCCGCACTCGGCGCCGACGTCACCCTGGTCGGCCCACCGACCCTCATGCCCCCCGACCTCGAGGGCTGGCCGGTCACGGTCAACTACGACCTCGACGACGTCCTTCCCACCACCGACGTCCTCTACGTGCTGCGCATCCAGATGGAGCGCCAGCAGGAAGCGCTCTTCCCCTCGCTGCGGGAGTACGCCAACCGTTACGGCATTACTTCCGAGCGGATGGCCCGCCTCCCTGCCGATGCCCTCGTCATGCATCCCGGCCCGACCAACCGGGGCGTGGAGATCGACGCCCTCGTGGCCGACGACCCCCGGTCGGTCATCAACGAACAGGTCTCCAACGGCGTCGCCGTTCGTATGGCCGTTCTCTACATGCTGCTGGCCGACTCGAAAGAGGGGAGGGCGGCATGAGCGCCGAGGTGCTGATCAAGGGCGGCACCGTGATCGACGCCGATGGTTCGCGCCGGGCCGACGTCCTCGTGCGCGGCGGCGTTGTCGCCGAAGTCGGAGAGAACCTCTCGCGGACTGGCGCCACCGTCCTCGAGGCGGACGGGTGCATCGTCTCGCCCGGCTTTGTCGACCTCCACACCCACCTGCGGGAACCCGGCGGTGAAGACGCCGAGACCATCGAGACCGGCGCCCGGGCCGGTGCCCTCGGCGGCTACACCGCCCTCGTGGCCATGCCCAACACCAACCCGCCGATCGACACGGCGGCGGTCGTGGAGCAGGTGCTGCGGGTCGGCCGCCTCGCCCCCTGCCACATCTACTCCTCCGCCTGCATCACCAAGGGCCGGGCCGGCGAAGAACTGGCTCCCCTCGGCGAGCTTCACGGCCTCGGGGTGCGGATCTTCACCGACGACGGCAGCTGTGTGAACGACGCCGGCCTCATGCGCCGGGCGCTGGAGTACGCCCGGGCACTGCCCGGCGCCGTGCTGGCCCAGCACTGCGAGGACGCGCAGCTGGCTCGGGGCGGGCACATGAACGAGGGTTCCTGGTCGAGCTGGCTCGGCATCCCCGGCATGCCGGC
>JAICGL010000786.1 GCA_025923175.1 Acidimicrobiia bacterium | reverse complement strand
TGGTCCAGAGCTCGTTGAGCAGGCGCTCCAGGCCCAGCGGCGAGCCCGCGCCCACGTTGCGGTCGTAGATCTCGGCGTAGTTGCCGACCTGGGTGACCACCTGCGCGGCGAAGTCGGTCGGGAGGCCCAGACCCGGGTCGAATGGCGCCGTCCCTTCATCGGTCTCGACCGGCAACCCGAGGAAGTTGCGGATGTTGGTGTCCGTGCTCTCGGTGAAGGTGTCGACGTTCGTCGAGTCGATGCCGAACTCCTCGGCCTGCATGGTGGCCAAGACGATCCAGTCCACCACCTGGGCCCACTGCGAGTCGCCATCGAGCACCGCCGGGCCGAGGGGCTCCTTGGAGAAAGTCTCCTCCAGGATCACCAGCGCCTCGGGGCCACCCTGGTCCTCTGGCCAGGCCGAGCGCACCCCGGCCAGCTGGGACTTGTCCGAGGTCCAACCGTCGCATTGCCCCTCGATGAAGGCCGCCTGGATCTGCGGGTTCTCGTCGAAGGTCAGCGGCGTGTAAGGGATCTCGGCCATCCTTGCCGTCAGGTTCAGTTCGGTCGTCGTGCCGGAGAGGACACAGATCGTCGTGTCGGTCATGTCGTCGACGGCGGTGAAACCGCCGTCGGCCCCGACCATCATCCCTTGGCCGTCGTAGAAGGTCGTGGTGAGGAAGGTGGCACCGAGCCCGCCATCACGACTCGAGGTGCGTGTGGTGTTCCGGATCAGGACATCGACCTCGCCCGACTGCAGGGCGGTGAAGCGCTGCTCAGCGGTCAGATCGACGAACTCGACGGCCTCGGCGTCACCGAGGACCCCGGCGGCGACGGCCCGACAGAAGTCGATGTCGAACCCGACGTGCTCACCGGTCTCGTCGACAAAGCCAAACCCGGGGACGGCGTTGTTGACACCACAGAGCAGTGAGCCTCGGGCCTGGACCTCTGCCAGCCGGCCATCACCGGCGGGCGCACCTGCAGCGGTAGTCGTCGACCCCTCGCCGGCTGCGGCGGAAGTCGTCGTCTCCTCACCGTCTGCGGCCGTGGTGGCCGGCGCCTCTGTGCCGTCACCCGCCGTGGTGGTGGTGTCGGCCGCCTCGGTGCATGCCGCAAGGACCAGCGATAGGGCGGCCAAGGCGGCTAAGAGCTTGCTTGCCTTCATCAAGAACCTCCGTTGGGTCGCTATTGGGGGCGTCACGAGGCCTCGTAGCGCACCGGGGTGGACCCTAGCCGAGCAGCGGCGGCCGGGCCGGTTCGATAGCCTGACGCCCCCCTTTTCCGAAAGGCCTCCAAGTGTCGGAACGCATCACTGCCCGGATCGTCTGGGTACTCGCCGGGCTTGCGCTCATTGCAACGGTCTTCGGCTTGTGGAGCGACGCTGGGAGCGGCATGTTCACCGGCTCGCCGGTTGAGACGGCAGGGGGGATCGCGTGGTCCATGGTCCCGGCGATGTTTGTTCTCACCGGTGCCGTCATCGTGTCCCGTCAGCCCAGAAACATCATTGGGCTCTTGCTGATGATCCCCGGGCTCGTCTTCTTGGCTGCCGGGGTCATCGATTTCGCTTTCGGATCCCTGGAGACCGGCGCGCAGCCGACCGAGCTCACAGTGGGGCTCTGGCTCCGGCTCTGGTTCGACAATTGGTCGTGGGTACTCCTGATCTTCCCCATCCTGCATTTGATCCTCGTGTTCCCCACCGGGAGCCTGCCGTCGCCCCGCTGGAGATGGGTCGTCTGGCTCGAGGAGGCCATGGTCCTTTTCATGATGTTCTCCGCCGCCTTCAGCGAAGAGATCGGCCCGCTCAACGTCGACGAATCCCTGGCCTGGGTATTGCCCAACCCCATCGGCTTCCTTCCGGAGGAGTTCTTCACCGCTGTCTTCAACTCG
>JAICGL010000785.1 GCA_025923175.1 Acidimicrobiia bacterium | reverse complement strand
AGTTCGTGGCCGCCGAAGCCAAGGAGATTCTGGGGACGGACCGGGTCGTGCCCGTCCCACACGGTGTGCCCCGCATCGCCCTGCCCCCCACTCCGCTCGGAGGCCTGGTCGGCGACAGCCAGTTCATCCTGGCCATGGGGACGCTCGAACCCCGCAAGAACATCCCCCGCCTGGTGGCCGCCTTCGCGCCGGTGGCCGCCGCCCACCCCGGCCTCCAGCTGCTGCTCGCCGGCGCCGACGGGCCGGCCAAACCGGCCGTGCTGGCCGCCCGGGCGGCGCTCCCGCCCGGAATCCAGAAGCGGGTGCACATCGCCGGTTACGTCGACGAACGCCTCCGGGCGACGCTGCTGTCGCGGGCCACGGTCTTCGCCTACCCGTCGCTCTACGAGGGCTTCGGCTTCCCGCTGCTCGAGGCCATGGCCGCCGGCACCCCGGTGGTGGCCGGTAACGCCGGCGCGATCCCCGAAGTGGCCGGCGACGGCGCCGTGCTGGTCGACCCGAGCGACGTCGACGCCATCGCCGCCGGCCTCACCCGGGTGCTCGACGACCCCGCCCTGGCCGAGAACCTGGTGCGGGAGGGCCGCCGGCAGGCCGCCGGGTACTCCTGGCGCCGGGCGGCCGAAGGCCTGGCCGACCTCTACCGCCGGGCCGAGGCGACCCGCTGATGGCCGGGCTTCGGATCGCTCTGCACGCAGGGCAACTCGACCAGCCGGTCCCGGGCGGGATCGGGCGGTATGTCGAGGGGCTGCTCCAGCATCTGCCGGAGGCGGGGGTGCAAGTGCAGCGGTTCGGCGGCGGGCGCTGGCTGTACGACTCCTGGCACCGGTTCCGGCGGCCGGCCGTGCGGGTTCCCGGCGACCTCGTGCACGCCCCGAGCCTCGGGGTGCCGCCGCCGGGGCGCCGGCCGCTGGTGGTGACGATCCACGACCTGGCCTTCCAGACCCATCCCGAGTGCTATCCGCCCAGGGGACGGGCCTTCCATGAGCGCGGTCTGGCGATCGCCCGGGCGGAGGCCGCCGCCGTCATCGTTCCCTCGGAGGCCACGGCGGCCGAGCTTCGCGACGCCGGGTTCGAGCCGGGGCGGATCCACGTCGCCCACCACGGCATCGACCTCGGCCCGCTCAGCCCGCTGGAGACGCCCGGTCCCGACTTTCCCGCCGGGTCACTCAATCCGATGCAGGCGATGCACCCTCACTGGCAACCTTCGGGGCCGTTGGGGACACCCGTCGGCGCCGGCGGAGACCAGGACACCCCGGTGCTCGGCCTCGAGCCGCGGTCCTACGTGCTGTTCGTGGGAACCGTGGAGCCCCGGAAGGGCATCGACGTGCTCCTCGACGCCCACACGGCCCTCCGGCAAGCGCACCCCGAACTGCGCCTGGTGATCGCCGGTCCGCCCGGTTGGGGTGAGACGCCGATGCTGGACGGGCCGGGCGTGGTGGCCCCGGGCCGCATCGACGAGTTGACACTCGACGCGCTGTACCGGGGGGCGGCCGCTCTGGCCGTCCCTTCCCGCGCTGAAGGTTTCGGCCTGCCCGCGCTCGAGGCCATGGCCCGCGGCTGTCCGGTCGTCGCCTCCGACGCCGGCGCGCTGCCCGAAGTGGTCGGCGACGGCGGCCTGCTCGTCCCTCCCGGCGACGCCGACGCCCTCGCCGCCGCCCTCGGCAAGATTTTGGCCGACGGCTCCCTTGCCACATCGCTGGGCGCCGCGGGCCACCGCCGGGCTGCCACGTTCACGTGGTCGGCGTGCACCGCCGCTCACATCGGCGCCTACCAGGCGGCCCTCGGAATGCCCGCCTCGCCCGGTCGGGCGTCGACCCCCGACCTGAGCCCCGAAGACCCCTCGTAGACTCGACGACGGTGCGCCTCCTGCT
>JAICGL010000784.1 GCA_025923175.1 Acidimicrobiia bacterium | reverse complement strand
CTGCTGGAGGCCGGAGTGCACTTCGGCCACCAGACCCGGCGCTGGAACCCCAAGATGAAGCGGTTCATCTTCGGGGAGCGCAACGGGATCTACATCATCGACCTGCAGCAGACCCTGGAGCGGATCGAGAAGGCGTACCACTTCACGCGCGACCTCGCCTCCGAGGGCGGCACGATCATGTTCATCGGGACGAAGAAGCAGGCCCAGGAGCCCATCGCCGATGGTGCGGGCCGCTCTGGGATGCCATACGTGAACCAGCGTTGGCTTGGCGGCATGCTGACCAACTTCACCACCATCCACGGTCGCGTCTCGAAGATGAACGACCTCGAGCGCCAGGTGAACTCGCCCGACTTCGCCGCCGTCCCGAAGAAGGAAGGTCTCCTCCTGCGCCGCGAGCTCGACAAGCTCAAGCGGAACCTCGGCGGCATCCGCTTCATGGAGAAGCAGCCCGACGCGATCTTCGTGATCGACACGAAGAAGGAGCACATCGCAGTTACCGAGGCCAACAAGCTCGGCATCCCGGTGGTCGCTGTCGTCGACACCAACTGCGACCCCGACCTGATCGATTACGTCATTCCCGGCAACGACGACGCCATCCGGGCCAGTGCCCTGATGTGCCGCGTCATCGCCGACGCGGTCGAAGAGGGCCGGTACATGGCCTCCCGCAAGGGCCGGGTGCTGCCCAAGCCTCAGGTGGCCGCCCCGCCGCCCCCGCCCGACCCCGAGGCCGAGCGCCAGCGGGCCGAGCGCCAGGCCCGGGCCCGGGCCGAGGCCGCCGCTGCCCAGCGGCTCCGGGAGGAGCGCCTCGCCGCGGACAAGCAGGCTGCCGCCGAGGCCGCTGCGAGCCAGCCCGCAGAAGCTGAAGCCGCTCCCGCGGATGCGGCGGCCGCCGAGCCGGCCCAGGCCGCCACCCCCGACCCCGGTGCCGTCGCCGCCCCGCCGGCCGACACTGCCTCTGCTTCCGGGGACACCCCCGAAGCACCGCCAGCTGACGCCACCGACGGCGCCGACGAGGAGGTTCACGAGCCCTCCCCGTCGCAGAACTGAGAGGACACGAGGAACTCCCACATGGCTGACATCTCGGCGAAGGACGTTGCCGCGCTCCGGAAGATCACCGGCGCCGGAATGATGGACTGCAAGCGGGCCCTCGAGGAGTCCGAGGGCGACATCGAGAAGGCCAAGACCTGGTTGCGGGAGAAGGGCCTCGCCGCCGCCGGCAAGCGGGCCGGCCGGGCCGCCTCCCAGGGCACCGTCGACGTGTACGTCGAGGGGAACATCGGCGCCGTCGTCGAGTTGACCTCCGAGACCGACTTCGTGGCCAAGGGCGACGGCTTCAAGGCAGCCGTGGCCACACTGGCCAAGCAGGTCGCCGAGGAGGGCGAAGACATCGCCTCCAAGCCCTACGCCGGCGACACGTCCCAGACCGTCGACGACTTCGTGAAGGGCATGGCCGGCAGCCTTGGAGAGAACATCGGCCTCGGCCGGATCGCCCGCTTCGAGGTCAGCGGCGGCCTCATCGAGGGCTACAAACACATCCAAGCCGAGCGGGGCATGATCGGCGTCATCGTCGAGATGACCGGCGTCGATTCGTCCGACCCCAAGGCGGTGGAGATCGGGCACGACATCGCCCTCCACGTCGCGTCGGCCGCGCCGCGCTGGGTCTCCCGCGACGACGTGCCCGCCGACGTGATCGAGGCCGAGAAGGTCGTGCTCGAGAACCTGACCCGCAACGAGGGCAAGCCCGAGCAGGCAATCCCGAAGATCGTCGAGGGCCGTATCGGAGGCTTCTTCAAGGAGAACTGCCTCCTCGAGCAGGGCTTCGTGCGGGATCCGAAGGTGACCGTCGGCTCCCTGATCTCCGGTCTCGGGGG
>JAICGL010000783.1 GCA_025923175.1 Acidimicrobiia bacterium | reverse complement strand
TCGGCCGCGAAGGCGGCGTCGTCCGGATAGCGCTGGGAGAAGTGGGTGAGCACGAGCTGACGGGCCCCCGCCTCGACGGCCAGCCGGGCCGCCTGGGCCGCCGTCATGTGTCCATAGGCGTCGGCCAGGTCGGCGTCGCGCTCCAGGAACGTCGACTCGCAGACCAGCAGGTCGGCGCCTTCGGCGAGAGCCACGGCGCCGTCACAGAGCCGGGTGTCCATCACGAAGGCGAAGACCTGGCCCGGCCGGTGCTCGCTCATGGCTTCCAGGGTCACCACCCGCCCATCCTCAGTGACCAGTGAGCCCTCCCGTTGCAGGCGACCTACATCGGGGCCCGTGATACCAACTGATTCCAGCCGGTCGGGCAACATCCGGCGGCCATCGGGCTCCACCACCCGCCAGCCGAAGGTGTCGGCCCGGTGGTCGAGGCGGGCGGTCACGAGGGCAAACGGCTCCGGCCCGGGGTCGACGGCGCCGTCGTGGCGGACGGGGTGAGGCCGGACCTCGACGGTGTCGTTGTAGAGCGCGCAACGCCGGAGCCGGTCGAAGAACTGCTGGCCACTGGCCGGGTACCAGACGTCGACGGGGTGACCCACCTGGTCCAGGGACAGCCGCTGGAGCACGCCGGGCAGGCCGAGGCAGTGGTCGCCGTGGAAGTGGGTGATGCAGATCCTGGTGATGGCCGACGAGGCAACGCCGGCCAGCAGCAATTGGCGCTGCGTACCCTCGCCGGGGTCGAACAGTAGGCCTTCCGCATCCCACCGCAGCAGGTAGCCGTTGTGGTTGCGATGGCGGGTGGGAGCCTGGCTGGCCGTTCCCAGCACCACGAATTCCCGGGCGGGCATGGGCGATACTGTGCCCCCGATCGAACCTCGAGGGTTACCTGCAGTAGGGATCGATTCGCCGGCGGAACCGTCCCGCCCCCACGACCTCCCCTGCACCCGCGGCCCGCACCCGCTCGGCCAGCGGCCGGTCGCTGGTCACCACCGTGATGGAGCCCGGGTCGGGGTCGATCCCCACCCGGCGGACGATCTCGTCGTCGGCCGCCCGGCCCTTCCCGGCGAAGGCTGTCTCGAGCCCGCCGAGGTCGACCTCGTGAAGGTCCAACGGCGGGTTCCCGTCGTAGACAACCGTCGCGCCGACGTCCTCCGCAGCCCGCCAGGCAGCCAGACACCGGGCCAGCCGCACAACTGCGCCGTCGAGGTCGCGCCACCAGCCGTCGGGCCGGGAGCCGATGACGTTCATCCCGTCCACGAGGTAGCGCTCCACCCGCCCCACGCTAAGAGGGACAACTTCCGGCCGGGGGCGTTTTCCAGCGTCCGATTGGGAATGCTCGAAGCAACCAGCACCGAGCATCACCGAGCAGCGAGGTTCCCGATGGATACGCAGAGTGACGAAGGCCTGTCCGAGAAGGTTGGCGAAGAGGTTTCTAAGGCCCAGCAGGGCCAGGAGATGTGCTGCGACGGCAAGCAGACGGCCGAGGAGCACCGCCACAACTCGCCGGACGGGAAGTGCTGCGTCGACAAGTAACCGACGAGCAGAAGTACTGATCGGTTGACCCACGGCCCGGCGCAATACTGTGCCGGGCCGTGACCGAAATCCGCGTCCTGTACGGAACGACCCTCATCGAACTCCACGGATGGTTGCTCCAACAGGGCACCAGACTGGCGGAGCGCTTCGAGGGCCCGAGCGCCCTGGCCGAGTTCAGCGTGCGGGGTCTGGCGGGGCACCTCCGGCGGGCCATGACGATGGTTGAGACATATCTCGACCAACCCGCCCCGGCCGGCGATCCGACAGAGGACGTCGAGCATCTCTCCGCGTCGGCGTACTTCGCGACCGTGCTGCCGTCCGACCGGGACCTCGACTCCGAGTTTCACCGGGCGAT
>JAICGL010000782.1 GCA_025923175.1 Acidimicrobiia bacterium | reverse complement strand
TTCGACGGCGCCGAGGTGCCGGGGGTGCGGCCGCTGCGCCGCCGCGGCCTGCGCATCGTGTTCTCGGCCGCCGGGCAGGAGGCCGATGAGGTCGTCGTCGGCGAGGTGATGTTCCGACCGGATGACGTCCCGGTCATCGTGGTGTCGTCGGACCGCGAGGTGCGGGCCGGCGCGGAGTCGGAAGGCGCCACCGTCCTGACTGCGGACGAGTTCCTGGCTCTCATGCGCCGGTAACGCCGCAGCGCGCGGGAGACCCGAAACCGAAATCCCCCACTTTCACGCCGTCCGTCGGTAGGCTGCGACGCAGTTCACTTCCCCATGACCGAGTTCAAACTCGGCACCGGCTGTTACACTCCGCCCGCTCAACGGGGCGGGGACGGGCACTGCGGGGGAAGGATGCCAAAGCTTCATCTCGTCGGAATCACGCCTGATCATCGAGGCCTCGTGCTCAGCGAGCACGCCCGCGCCAAGCGCGGCGACATGGTCCTCGAGATCGATGAACGTCTCCTGGAAGCAATCGACAAGGCTCAGCGTCTGCGCACCTCTGTGGAGGGGCAGCGCCTCGAGTCGAACGCGCTACCGACCAAACGCGGCGAAGCCAACGGCGAAAACGGTGTCGCCGTGCGTCTCACGCCGAGGGAAATTCAGCAGCGGCTCCGGGCAGGGGAGACCGTCACGGCCCTTGCTCGCTCGTCGGGTACCGACGAGGCGTGGATCCGGCGTTTCGCTGCTCCGGTGCTGGCCGAGAAGGCCATCGTCATCGATCGGGCCCGAACCACCACGTTCAACAAGCGCGGCGTCGGCCTGTCGGCGGCGGCGCTCGGCCCGGCGGTGGCCGCCAACGTGATCGACAAGGGCGTGCCGCTCACGCTGCCCGATCTCGAGGCGGGCTGGGGTGCCTACCAGCATCCGCAAGGCGGCTGGCACGTCACCTTCACGTTCCCCCTTCGCGGGCGGCGTCAGACCGCCGAGTGGGAAGTCGACTCCGTGACCGGCGAGCTCACTGCCCGCAACAAGCTCGGCTCCGAGCTCGCCTGGCGGGAATCGGGCAAGAAGCTGCCCCAGCCGAAGCCGGTCAAGGCGCCGGTCGCCAAGAAGCCGGCGACCACGAAGGCGGCCAGCGCGCCGCCGCCCGCCGAGCCCGTCGTCACTGCCCCGGAAGACACGGTCCAGGCTCTTCCGTTGACCCAGCCGCCTGACCCGCTCGAACCCGGCGAGGTGCGCGAGGTATCGCTGCGCAAGCCGCGTAAGCCTCCTACTGAGCGCAAGGCACCCGCTGAGGGCAAGGCGGCGCAGAAGGAACCAGCGCGGCCCACCGCAACAAAGGCGCGGTCCAGCAAGGCTCCCGTTGCCAAGCGGGCTGCCGCCGCCGTTACCGAGTCGCCCGTCGTCGACGTCGTGGTCGATATCCGGGATTCCGACACGGGCACTTCCAGGGAACCGGCCCCGATCGGCACTCCGCCTGCACCGCAGGGAGGGCCGCCGGCCCCTTGAGCCGTTCTACGGCTTGAACTTGAACAGCGGTGGGACGGTCATCGTCGTGGTCGACGACGACGCCGTCCGTCCTGGGTTCCGTGTCGTCGCCGTTGTCGTCTCGGTCGGCCGCACCGCTATCCACAGGGAATAGAGGGCGACCCAGAGCACGGCAAGGGCCAGCGTCGGAAGAAAGCGGGGAGGCTTCGCAGGCATAAAGGGTCGGAGGATAGCGACTGAGTACGCTCGGCCCGGTATGGCGGACATCGTTCTGTCCGGTGTGACCAAAGAGTTTCCCGGCGGGGCGATTGCCGTTGCGGCGCTCGACCTCGAGGTTCTTGACGGGGAGTTCCTGGTCCTCGTCGGCCCGTCGGGGTCGGGCAAGACGACCGTGCTGCGCATGGTCGGCGGGCTG
>JAICGL010000781.1 GCA_025923175.1 Acidimicrobiia bacterium | reverse complement strand
CTACTGGCTGGTGGCCAGCGACGGCGGGATGTTCGCCTTCGGCGACGCGGCCTTCTACGGCTCGACCGGAGCGATGCGGTTGAACAAGCCGATCGTCGGCATGGCGTCAACCCCATCTGGAAAGGGCTACTGGCTGGTGGCCAGCGACGGCGGGATGTTCGCCTTCGGCGACGCGGCCTTCTACGGCTCGACCGGAGCGATGCGGTTGAACAAGCCGATCGTCGGCATGGCGTCAACCCCATCCGGAAAGGGCTACTGGCTGGTGGCCAGCGACGGCGGGATGTTCGCCTTCGGCGACGCCAAGTTCCACGGCTCGACGGGCGCCATCATCCTCAACAAGCCGATCGTCGGGATGGCGGCCACGACGACCGGGAAGGGATACTGGTTCGTGGCGAACGACGGAGGCGTCTTCTCCTTCGGTGACGCCACCTTCCTCGGCGCCCCGACCGGCACCGGCACGATCGTGACCATGGCCGCCGGCTGATCCTCCGCCCAGCAGCACCTTGGAGCTGCTCGAGGCCATGGACCACGTCAGCGGCACGAGGGCGGTGATTCAGCATCGGCTGGATCACCGCCCTCGACGTATCGACACCTTCGCTGTGGTCGCCGGCGTGGCGAGGCTTCCGACCAGCGGCTGGATCCGGGGAAGGTCCAGGACCCGCCCGTAGACTTGCCCTCCAGCCGTCAACTGGGACCGACGGAGGTCAGTTTGCCCCGCCCCAAGCCTCACCAGCTCGTGCTGGCCACCGGTGTCGTCGCCGGCGCCGTGTTCGCCGGCTCGGGCGTCGCCCCCGCCATCGTCGACTGGCACGACGAGTCGCCGATCAGCCGGGAGGTGTTCGGCAACATCCCCACGCTGGTGAAGACGCTGTTCTACCTGGCCGTGGCCGTCACGGCCGTGGTGGTCGGCAAGCTCGCCTCAGACCGGGTGAAGAACTGGGAGCGGGGCCAGCCTGACGATCGCCGGACCACCAAGGCCAACGCCAAGAGGCGGGCCGAGGACTTCCGGGCCGGGGTGTGGATGCAGACGCTGCTGCGCGACCCCGCCGCCGGGATCATGCACTCGCTGATGTACTTCGGGTTCGTCTGGCTGTTCATCGCCACCGTGCTGCTGGAGGCCAACCACCAGCTCCCGCCGAGCCTCAAGTTCCTCCACGGCGACGTCTACAAGGCCTACTCGCTGACCGCCGACCTGGCCGGCGTCGCCTTCATCGCCGGGATCCTGTGGGCGATCGGCCGGCGCTACCTCTGGGCGCCCTATCGGATCTGGACAAAGACGAAGCCCGAGGACGCTGTCATCCTCGGGGTCTTCCTCCTGATCGGGGTGACGGGTTTCCTGGCCGAGGGCTTCCGGATCGCGCTGGTGGGGCGGCCGACCTTCGAGAAGTGGTCGCTCATCGGCTGGCCGATCTCCGCCGCGGTCGACGGGTGGACGGCCACCGCGCTCTCAAGGGCCCACCGGGCGATGTGGGGGCTGCACTTCGCTGGCTTCCTCACGTTCCTGGTGCTGCTTCCCACCACGAAGCTGCGCCACATGTTCACGTCGCCGATGAACATGTACCTGCGGGACCGGGCCCGGCCCAAGGGCGCCATGAAGCCGCTGCCCAACCTGATGGAGACCGAGCTCGAGTCCTTCGGGGCGTCAAAGATCGAAGACTTCACCTGGAAGCAGCTCATGGACACCGACGCCTGCACGATCTGTGGGCGCTGCACCTCGGTGTGCCCGGCCAACAAGACCGGCAAGCCGCTCGACCCCCGGGAGATCGTCCTCAAGGTGGGCGAGGTGATGGCGGCGACGGCGCAGCCGTTGGTGCCGCCGCCGGTGACCGTCGATGCGGACATCACGATCGAGGCCGGATCGGTGCTCGAGCGGATCACCGCCGAGGAGGTGTGGGCCT
>JAICGL010000780.1 GCA_025923175.1 Acidimicrobiia bacterium | reverse complement strand
TCCTCGGGGCGACCGGCAACTTCATCGGCAAGCTGAACGCCGTCGCCGACGTTTCGCCGATGGGGGCGAACAACCCCGAGGGTGTGCGACACCTCATGGCGGAGATGGACCGCACCGAGTCGTTCGGGCTCGTCGCCGGCCCCGGCCTGGCCCTGCTGCGACCCCGCCTCGAGACCCTCCGGGAGGGGCTCGAACGTCTGCCCGACCCGTTGTGGGAGGTCGACACCGCCCTGCTGGAGGTCATGCTGGGCAAGCTGTACGTTCAGAGAGAGGTCTTGAGGATCACAGACGACATCGTGATCGACTTCCGCCACGACGCCCTCGCGGTCGCGGCCATGGTGGCGAAGGGCGCGGTCGGGGCGGCCATCCTCCTCCGCCCCGTTTCAGTAGCGCAGATCGAGGCTGTCGCCGAAGCCGGTCTCCGCATGCCCCAGAAGACGACGTTCTTCCAGCCGAAACCGCTTACCGGCCTCGTGTTCCGCTCGCTGGATCGGGGCTAGCCAGGTCGACTTCGGCACCGCCCTCCGGGGCGCACGTCCGGCACGGTTCGAGGCCGGCGGACTCGGCCTGTTGCACAGGCATCTTCCGCAGGTCACGGCCGGCGACCAGCTTGCAGGTCGGGCGGTGGTAGGCGCTCGGACCGGCGACGACCAGGTTGGTGTCGGCTTCGGCTGCACCGTTCGAGGCGGGCAGGCCGGTCATCCGCTCCAGGATGTTGCGCAGCTCGGTGAGGTTGGCCTCGAGTTGCACCCGGTCGGCCCGCTGGCTCTGGATGATCAGCAGCGCTGCGCCGATCACCACCAGCGCCAGCCCGGCGATCCCACCTGAGATCAGGTACGGGAACTGCTTGCGGATGTCGTTGTAGCTCCCGGCGCCGTTCCAACCGGCCCAGATCACGGCGAGACCCGCCACGCAGAAGAGCAAGCCCAGCTTGCCGCCAAGGGTGTTCCACCGCAGCTTCATAAGGAACGCACTCCTTTGGCGGCTCCCGCCGCCCTTGTCGGGGGGACACCCCCCGTCCCCCGGGTCATGCCGGGGTCCCCAAGTACGTCTCACGGAGGCTCCCGCTGTGGATCTCGTCGCCCGAGCCCTGGTAGACGAGCGTGCCCTTCTCCATGATGAGCGCCCGGTCGGCGTAGGGCAGCACGCCGACGTTCTGCTCAACGAGCACAACGGTGACGCCGTCGTTGTTGATGCGGTCCACGACCGAGAACACCGTCTGGGTCAACGCCGGAGACAGCCCGAGCGACGCCTCATCGACCAGCAGCAACCGGGGCCGCGACATCAGCGCCCGGGCGATGGCCAGCATCTGCTGCTCGCCGCCGGACAGCGTCCCGGCCATCTGCTCCGACCGCTCCTTGAGACGGGGGAAGTAGTCGAAGCAGAGCTCCCGGGATTCCTCGATCTCTCTGGACTGGCGGCGTTTCGTCCAGGCGCCGAGCCGCAGGTTGTTCGACACCGACAGCTCGGGGAAGACCCGACGGCCCTCGGGCACGAGGGCAATGCCGAGCGCGACCCGTTCGGCTGCCGACATCTTCGTGATGTCGGTGCCGTCGAAGCGGATCGTCCCGGACTCGGGCCGCAGAAGCCCGGCGATGCTGGCCACGGTGGTGGTCTTGCCGGCGCCGTTGAGCCCGAACATCACCGCCGTCTCGCCTTCTTCGACGGCGAAGCTGATCCCCATGAGAACGGGGAAGCCATAGCCCACGCGCAGATCTTCGATCTGGAGCAGGCTCACACTGTCACCCCGGGGACACCCCGAACCCCGGGCTCCAGCACTTCTTCGGCCTCCTGGCCCAGATAGGCGCGGATGACGTCGGGGTTGGAGCGGACCTGGTCGGGCGTGCCCTCGGCGAGCAACTCGCCGAAGTTGAGGCAGTAGACGTAGTCGCAGACCTGG
>JAICGL010000779.1 GCA_025923175.1 Acidimicrobiia bacterium | reverse complement strand
GCCCGTGCCCGCGATCTTCCCCCCGCGGAAGGCGTGGTTGATCCCGTGGGCCAGGAAGACAATGCCGAGCACCACCCGAAGCAGCAGCAACGAGATGTTGACGGCGGTGGCGTCAGGCATCGCCTCATCTTGTCAGGGGTACCAGGTCCACCATGGATTCCCCTGCGGCGACAACGGATGGCAAGTCGGTGCTGGTCCGGTTGGCCGCGGGCACCGACACGCCGATGGCGATCGTGACCGCTGCCGCCCCGGACGGAGGGCGTTCGGGCTGCCTGGTCGGTTTCTGGACCCAGTGCAGCATCCACCCGCCGCGGGTACTGGCCTGCGTCTCGAAGGCCAACCACACCTTTCCCGTGGCGATCGGCGCGGACAACCTGGCGATTCACTGGCTGGCCGACGACGACCGGCGCCTCGCCGAGCTCTTCGGCGGTGAGACCGGCGACGAAATCGACAAGTTCGAGCGCTGCTCGTGGCACCCGGGTCCGGGCGGGGTGCCCGTCCTCGACGGGACCAAGGGCTGGGTGGCCGGCCCGGTGGTGGAGCGCGTCGACGTGGGCGACCACGTCGCCTTCGTGGTCGACGCGGAAGTCGGAGCAGCAGCTGACGCCAAAGCAGACGAGCTGGGGTTCCAGGCCGTGAGAGACCTGGAACCCGGCCATGCGCCCTAAGTCAGTCGAGATGCCTTCGGGCCATTGCCGCCAGCACGATCACCGCAACGGGAATGACGGCCAAAGCGCCTGTCCACTCCATCGCTGACCACCTCCTCGTCGCCCCCCGTTTACCAACCGTTTACCTAGTGTACACCGCTTGGTCACGACGGTCGATGGGGTGCCTCGCTGGGTGTCAGTCGTCGTCGGGCCCGCTGTCGTCGTCCGCCTCGGTGCCGATGACCTTGAAGTCCCTGTCGAGGTTGACCTCGACCTGGGCTCCGTCGGCCTTCAGGATCTCGACGCCGTAGGCGGCGCCGTCGTCGCCGAGTTCGGTGTCGGTGACCTCACCCTCGCCGACGTGAGCCTTGGCGGCGGCGACAGCCCTGTCCCGGGCGTCGCCGGTGAGCTGGGCGTCGTCGTCGGCGTTGCCGGCCAGGACGGTCCCGGCCCCGCCGAGCACGACGGCGACAGCCAGGCCGGCGCCAACCATCCACTTGGTTCGCTTGTTCATCAGTGCTCCTGATCGGTCATCACGCAGTGGCCCCATCGGGCATTGCCAGCGTGGCGGAGGTCGCTGACTCTGACCTGAACCGATCGTTCAGGCGTGGCGGGGGAACACCACCTCGAAGCGGGCGCCCCCGAGCGGGCCAGTGCCAACCGTGATCGTCCCGCCGTGGGCGGTCACGATCTCGGCCACGATGGCGAGCCCCAGGCCGCTGCCGCCGGCATCGCGGGCCCGGGCTCCGTCGAGGCGGACGAAGCGCTCGAAAATCCGTTGCCGGTCGGCTTCGGCGATTCCCGGGCCGTCGTCCTCCACGGACAGCGTCGTCGTCCCCGAGGGATCCTCCCGCAGCACGAAGCCGACCGTCGCCCGGGCGTGGCGGGCAGCGTTCTCGGCGAGGTTCTGCACCATCCGCTGGAGCTCGGTCTGGTCGCCGGAGACCCGACCAGCCGACACGGCGGTGGTGTCGATCCGCAGCGCAGACGATTGCCGGAGATCGGCGGCCACCTCGAAGACGACGTCGTCGAGGTCGACAAGCGCTCGGCGGACGGGACCCGTGCGCTCGTCGGCTCGGGCGAGGCGCAGGAGGTCCTCGACCAGTCGCTGCATCCGGGTGCCCTCGGTGAGGACCGTCCGGGCGAGCTTCGCCGTGTCGGTCCGCTCCGGGTGGGCGAGGGCCACCTCGGCGTGTTGCCGGATGTTGGCCAGCGGCGAGCGGAGCTCATGGGAGGCATCGCCCACGAACCGCCGCTGGCG
>JAICGL010000778.1 GCA_025923175.1 Acidimicrobiia bacterium | reverse complement strand
TCGCCGGCACGGTCCACAACGAACTGCGGCTCAGCGCCGAAGGGCCGCCCGCCGGCGAGCCCGGCCAGGGGCAGCCCGCCCGTCACCCCCGCTCCCGTGACTTCGCCCGATCTCGGGCCGCCACACGGGACCCGGCCGCCGCCGGCGCGTCGGTGCTCCAGGCCGAGGCAGTCGTGCAGGAGAGCGGAGACTGGTTCCGCCGCACCTGGATCCGCCGGACCCGGGCCGAGGTGGACGGGGTCGGAGCGCGTCTCTCGGCCGAGGCCCTCGACATGCTCGAGCCCGGCCTTGCGCTCTACCCGAGCCCGAGCCCGGAGCACTGCGGCCCCTGCTACTTCCGGGCCCCCTGCCTGGCCATCAACGAGGGAAACGATCCTGGGCCGATCCTGGCCGCCGGCTACCAGCAGCGCGAATTCGATCGCCCGGAGGAGGGCCGGCTGGGAGGAGGGAGCTGGTCGATGAACCGGGGGGCCGCCCCGCCTCCGCAGTGGCGAAAGCCGCCACCCTGAGGCCTGGACGCCCTAGCGTTGGGCGTCATCGACGACGTTCGCTGCCCAGCCTGTTCCCGCCCGCTGATCCTGCGCTCCGGGCCGGCGATCACAGCGCACTTTGCCCACCGCCCGCGCCAGTCGTGCCGCCAGCGACCCGGCCGGGCACGCATCGCCCCGCTCCGCCTCGAACAGCTCACCCTGTTCGACCTGGAGCCCCTCCCGGCGGAGACGATCCCGGCCTTCTACTGGGCTCCTCGCCAGGCGGAACGGCCGCCGCGACCGGAGCGGCCTGCTCAGCGGCGCCGCCGGCGGCGGGCATGGCTGCCCCGGCTGATCCGCTGGGTCAGAGCCAACGCCCCCGCTGAGTACTGAACGCGGACCGGCGATCCTCGGCCTTCACCCCTGAAACTCGAGGAAACGCCGGCCCGCGAGCTTGTCGCCCCGTCAGGCGGGCCAGTAGTCGCTGGCCCGGCGCCGCCAGACCTTGAACAGCTCCCGTGACACCCCGACCAGCAGCACCAGCGCAGCGGCGCCCAGCGGGTCGCGGCGGTTGATCGGGAAGACCCTGGGTGTGGAGATGATGTCGGCAGGGAAGGCCGACTCCGTCACCGACGTCTTCAAGCCGCCGAGGTTGCGGCTCACCTCCGCCGACTGGGTCTGGCCCGGCGCAGCCTGCACGGCGCCTGAGCTGGACATCACGAAGGGCGCAGCCGCCACCTTCTGATCCCGGCCAGAACGATCCCGGGTCCGCCGTGAACGGTCCGAACTGACCGAGGCCTTCCCGTTGGAACGGGGCCTGTACTCGCTCAAGGTCGGGATGACCGGCTGTGCCTCGCCGGGGGCAGGCATGGGCCCGAAGGCGTACTCGTCGTCCTCCATGGCGACGGGGCCCTCCTCCGGCATCTCGTACCAGCCCTCCTCGTCCACCCCGGGCTCAGCGCCAGGATCGTCGGCCGGCTGGTCGACGGACGGGTCGAAGGGAGGAGCCTCCTGAGGCTCGATGGGCGTGGAACCGGGGTCGGTCGAACCGCCGGAATCCCCGCCGCCGGAAGGGTCGCCGCCGCTCGGTGGCGTGGTCGGCTCGACGGTCCTCTCGGTCGTCGTCGTGGTAGGTCGGTCCTTGCGCTCGGTGGTGGTCGTGGAGCTCTTTCCGTCGTCCTTGCCGTCGCCACTCTTCCGAGTGGTCGTCGTGGACCCCTTGCCGCCCTTGGCGGTGGTTGTCGTGGTGTCGCAGTCGTCGCCCGCAGCGGCCTTGCTCGCGTCGCTCTTGGCGGTCGTGGCCGTCGTATCCTTGTCGGCCGCAGCGGTGTTGAATGCGGCATTCGGCGACACGTCGCCGTCGTCGTCCTTCACCGTCGTCGACGTGGCCTTACCGTCGTCGTCGCCGTCGCCGTCCTTCGCGGTCGTCGACGTGGTGCCCT
>JAICGL010000777.1 GCA_025923175.1 Acidimicrobiia bacterium | reverse complement strand
GGCCGAGCCGCCGCGCAGCTGCGCCTCGGGGGAAAGGATCAGGCGATGTTCGAGCACGTTCCCAGCCAGCAACTTGAGATCATCCGGAATCACATAGTCGCGCCCCGCGGCGGCGGCGTAGGCGCGGGAGGCCCGCTGGAGGGCCAGGGCGCCCCGGGGGCTCACCCCGAGCACAAGGTCGCGCTCGTGGCGGGTCGCCTCGGCCACGTCGATGATGTAGCCCTTCAGGCTGGGCGCGACGTAGATGCTCGTGACCGCCTCCTGGAGCTTCACCACGTCGGCGGCGGAGAGGACCGGGGCCAGGTTGTCGACGGGCTCGACGGCGCCGTGGGTCTCGAGGATGTCGATCCCGGCTGCCCGGTCGGGGTAGCCGACCTTGATCCGCATCAGGAACCGGTCGAGCTGCGCCTCGGGGAGGGGATAGGTCCCCTCGTACTCGATCGGGTTCTGGGTGGCGATCACCATGAACGGCCGGTCGAGGTCGTGGGTCACGACGTCGACCGTGACCTGGCGCTCCTCCATGGCCTCGAGGAGGGCCGACTGGGTCTTGGGGGAGGCCCGGTTCACCTCGTCGGCCAGCACGATGTTGGCGAAGATGCCGCCCTGGCGGAACTCGAACTCGTTGTCAGCCCGGTTCCACACCGACACGCCCGTCACGTCGGAGGGCAGCAGGTCGGGGGTGAACTGGATGCGGTGCCAGGTGCCGTCGATCGACCGGGAGATCGCCTTGGCCAGCATGGTCTTACCGACGCCGGGCACGTCCTCGATGAGCAGGTGCCCGTCGGCCACCAGGCAGGCCAGCGCCATCTGGATGACCTCGCGTTTGCCCTGGATCACCCGCTCGACATTGCTGACGAGGGCATCGAACTGCTCCTCGAACGTCGCCGCGCCGAGCGCCGTCCTACGTGCCACGGGCCCTCCCTCTCGGGTCGAAAGACATCTCCCCAGCGATGTGATTCTAAATGGGTACGGGCCCCTCCCTGGCGGTCATCCGGGGGCGAAAGTGCCGTCGGCCAAGGCTTGTAACGCGACCGACACCTCGACCTCATACCGCGTGGGGTTGGTGAGGTCTCTGTACTGCTTCGGCAGCGCGGACCAGTCGGCCTCGAACCGTTCGCGGGCGGCGGCCATCGCCTCGGCGTCGCTGCAGTCGTCGCTCAGGTCGAACGACTCAAGGAGCGGCTCGGCCCCGGGGCCGGGGCAGGCTTCGTCGGCGAGGGCGAGGACGTCGCCGCCGAACCCGGGCCGGCGCCAGACCTGCTTGGCGCCGGGCAGCGTCGCCTTGCCGGTCGAGCGCTTGGCCATGGGCCGCCCGTCGACGGCCACGAGCTTGTAGACCGTCTCCAGAGTCGGGGCGTCGGCCGAGGTGGCGAAGTTCGTGCCCACGCCGAAGCCGTCGATCGGCGCACCGGCGGCGAGGAGGCGGGCGATCTCGTACTCGTCGAGCCCCCCGCTGGCGAAGACGGCGACGTCCGGCAGGCCGGCGGTGTCGAGCCGCTCCCGGGCCAGGCGGGCCAGGGCCACCACGTCGCCGGAGTCGAGCCGGATCCCGGCCAGGCGCCGGCCGGCTCCCTCCAGCTCCTTGGCCACCACGATGGCGTGGTCGATGCCGCCGGCGGTGTCCCACGTGTCGACGAGGAGGACGGGATCGCCGCGGTAGTGCTCGGCGAAGGACCTGAAGGCGTCGAGCTCGCCGGCGGCGGCGCCCCCGGCCACCGCCGTCACGAAGGAGTGGGCCATGGTCCCGCTGGCCGGGAGGCCGTAGCGATCGGCGCCTGCCACATTGGAGGTGGACGCGAACCCGGCGATGGCCGCCGCCCGGGCGACCGCCATCCCGGCGTCGCCGCCGTGGGAGCGCCTTAGGGCGAAGTCGACCAGCCTCCGGCCCTGGGCAGCCTCCCGGCACCGGGCCGCCT
>JAICGL010000776.1 GCA_025923175.1 Acidimicrobiia bacterium | reverse complement strand
TGGTCTCGACCAGCACGGCCAGCTGCAGCTCGCCCCGCCCCTGGACCTCCCAGGTGTCGGGCCGGGCCGTGGGGAAGACGCGCAACGACACGTTGCCGACCAACTCGGTGTCGAGCCGGCTCTTCACCAGCCGGGCGGTGAGCTTGGTGCCGCCGCCCTGACCCGCCAGCGGTGAGGTGTTGACCCCGATGGTCATCGACAGGCTCGGCTCGTCGATGCGCAGAACGGGCAGCGGCCGGGGATCGGCGGCGTCGGCCAGCGTCTCGCCGATCGTGACCTCGTCGAGGCCGGCCACGGCGATGATCTCGCCCGGCCCGGCCGACTCGGCCGGAACCCGGGACAGGGCCTGAGTGACGAACAGGTCGGTGACCTTGACCCGCTCGATCGACCCGTCGGCCTTGCACCAGGCCACCGGCGAGTTCCGGTTGATCGTCCCCTGGCGGACCCGGCACAGGGCCAGCCGCCCGAGGTAGGGCGAGCGGTCGAGGTTGGTGACCAGCGCCTGCAGCGGGTGCCCTTCCTCGTAGGTGGGCGGCGGGATGTGATCGACCAAGAGGCGGAACAGCGGCTCCAGGGTTTCGCCCTCGACGGCCGGATCGAGCGACGCCCACCCGTCGCGGGCGTTGGCGTAGACGATGGGGAACTCGATCTGATCGTGGTCGGCATCGAGGTCGAGGAACAGTTCGTAGACCTCGTCGACGACCGCCGCCACCCGGGCGTCGGGCCGGTCGACCTTGTTGATGACGAGGATGACGGGAAGGCGGGCTTCAAGGGTCTTACGAAGGACGAACCGGGTCTGGGGCTGGGGACCCTCGGCCGCGTCGACCAGCAGCAGCACGCCGTCGACCATGGCCAGGGCCCGCTCGACCTCCCCGCCGAAGTCGGCGTGGCCTGGGGTGTCGACGATGTTGAGCTTCACGGCGCCGAAGTCCACGGCCGTGTTCTTGGCCAGGATCGTGATGCCCTTCTCCCGCTCCAGGTCCGTCGAGTCCATGATCCGGTCGGCCACGTCCTGGTTCTCGCGGAAGACGCCGGACTGCCAGAGCATGGCGTCGACCAGCGTCGTCTTGCCGTGGTCGACGTGGGCGACGATCGCGACGTTGCGAAGGTCTGAGCGGATGGGCATGTGGTGCAGACTAAGGGCATGAAACGCCCGGGCGGGATCGGAGGCGGCCGCGCCGCCGATCTGATCCCGCTTCGGATGGCGCTGCGCGCCTGGTTCCGCATCTCGCTCCAGACCTTCGGGGGCCCCGCCGGTCAGATCGCAGTCATGCACCGGACGCTGGTCGACGAGCTGCGCTGGATCGGCGAACGGCGCTTCTTGCACGCCCTGAACTACTGCATGCTCCTGCCGGGCCCGGAGGCCCAGCAGCTCGCGATCTACATCGGGTGGCTGTTAAACGGCAGTCTCGGCGGGTTCATCGCCGGATCGCTGTTCGTCCTGCCGGGATTCCTGTCGATCATGGCGCTCTCGGCCGTGTACGCCGGGCTCGGCGACACCATCGCCATCGAGGCGCTCTTTGCCGGGGTGGCGCCCGCCGTCCTGGCGATCGTGGCGGCGGCCGTCGTCCGGGTCGCGAGCCGCACGCTGCGCAACGGCCTGCTGGTCGCCATCGCAGTCACGGCCTTCGCCGCTCTGGCCCTGTTTCGCCTGCCGTTCCCGGTTGTCGTCGCCGGGGCGGCCGTGACCGGATTCGTCGGCGGCCGGATCTGGCCCGAGCGATTCCGGTCCGGTGGTCACGGCCCCGCTGTCGACGGAGCACCGGCGCCGGTCATCAGCGACGACGCCCTCCATGAGGCCGATGCCTCGTGGCGGCGAGCGGCGAAGGTGCTGATGATCGGGGCGCTTGTCTGGGCCGGGCCGGTCCTCGCCACCGCCGCAGCATTCGGGACGGACAGCGTCTTCGTCGACGAGG
>JAICGL010000775.1 GCA_025923175.1 Acidimicrobiia bacterium | reverse complement strand
TCGAGGGCGGGCCGATCACCACGGTCGTCCCGTCGACCACTGCCGCCGCCCTGACGTCGATCGCCAGCGGGCTGACCCCGTCCCGCCACGGCATGATCGGGTACCGGATGCTGGTCGGCGGCCAGGTGCTCGACGTCCTCCGCTGGAAGGTCACCGACGGGAAGGCCCCCGACCCGGGGTCAGTGACACTGGTCGACAAGGCGTTCTGCGGCCGTGAGGTGCCGACCGTCGTCCGGGCCGAGTTCAACCGCAGCGGGTTCACCGAATCGCACATGCGCGGCGTCCGGTTCGTGGGGTGGCGGACGACGGCCACGCTCGTCACCCACGTCGCCCAGCAGATCGATGCCGGGGAGCCCTTCGTCTACGCCTACTACGACGGCGTCGACAAGGTCGCCCACGAGTACGGCATCACCGACGGGTTCTTCTCCGCTGAGACCATGTCCGCCGACCACCTCGTCGGCGATCTCCTCGACGCGCTCCCCGACGACGTCGTTCTGGTCATCACCGCCGACCACGGCCAGGTGCAGTTCGAGCAGTGGGTGACCATGGAGCCGGTGGCGCCCCACATCCGGGCCTACGCCGGCGACGCCCGCCTCCGCTACCTGTACGCCCGGGGCGGCCGGGAGGGCGATCTCCTCAAGGCCGCCACCGATGCCTTTGGCGCGGTCGCCTGGGTCTTCGGACGCGACCAGCTGGTCGAAGAAGGGTGGCTTGGGCCGGAGCCACCCCCCGGCGACGTCATGACCCGCATCGGCGATGTGACCCTGGCCGCCAAGGGCAATGTCGCCTTCGTCGACCCTACCCACCCTCGCGAGACCCGGCTCCGGGCCGGCCACGGCAGCCTGAGCCCAGACGAGATGCTTGTCCCCCTCCTGGCCGGTCGCGGCCGGCGCTCCTAAAAGGAGTTTTTCCAATGATCGGCTTCGTGCTCGGGCTGCTCGTTCAGGGTGCGCTTTTCGGAGTGGCGTTGCGGGCGGTCCTCCCCGGCGAGCAGCGGTGGACGATCGCCCAGACCGTCGGCGTCGGCATCGTCGGCTGGATGGTGATCGGGTTCGTCCTCCGGGCCGTCTTCGGCGCCCTGACCGCTCTCCTCCTGCCGCTGCTGGTCCTCGGCGGCGTCTACCTGTTCGTCGCCCAACGCCGTGGTGGGGCGCGCCGGCCCTGAGTTTCCATCCGTCAGGAGTCCTGTCATGGAACTGGTCCTGTTGATCCTCTTCTTCGTCGTCTGGGGCGCCATCGTCGGCGGGCTCGGCCGCCTCGCCCTGCCCGGACCCGACCCGATGTCGATGGGGGAGACGATCCTCATCGGTATCGGCTCGTCGCTGGTCGCCGGGTTTCTGTTCAGGGTCCTGTTCGGCAACGGGGGAGGGATCGTCGGCTCTGCGCTCGTCGCCACCGGCGTCGTCTACCTCGTCCGCCGCTCCCGGGGCGGCGGCCTGCAAGCCCCCCGTTAGGAGGAGGACACTGAAAAAATATTCGCGGCGGTCTGGGCGGGAGGCGGTTTTTTCAGTGCCCTCCTAGGGCCGGTCGGGGAGCGGGCTCACCGTCCGGCCGTTCTTCACCGCGTCGCGCCAGGCGACGAGGAGCGCTTCGGCGTGGTGCGGGAAGGCGATCTCGGGCGGGAGGGCGTCGGGTTCGAACCAGCCGACCTCGCTGGTCTCGTGGGGGTCGGGTGCGCCCACCTGATTGATCGCCCGGGCGTGGTAGTAGGCGTTGAGGGTGATCTTGGGCCAGCCGGGGTCGGAGGGGTCGTGATAGCGGTCGAGCCACAGCCCGAGGAACCCGGTGATCTCCACCTCGAAGCCGCACTCCTCCCGGGCTTCCCGTATCGCCGTCTGCATCGGGTGCTCGTCTGGCTCGCAGAACCCGCCCGGGACGTCCCATCGTCCGAGCCACGGCTCGTTGGCCCGGCGCAGGAGCAGGAGCTTC
>JAICGL010000774.1 GCA_025923175.1 Acidimicrobiia bacterium | reverse complement strand
TGCCTTCGCCGTGAAGGGCTGGCCGAAGATCCCGTCGCTCCTGCTCGTGGTCGTCTTCGCGGCCATCCTCGGATTCATCTTCGGGACGATCGTGATGGGCCGCATGGCCGCTTGGCCCCGGGTCACGGTCACGACCTTCGCGCTCGGCGCCATGCTCCTGGTGGCCGGAATCGCCGGCACCATTTGGCGAGGCGTGTTCGAACGGGTGCCGAGCCCCTTCGGCGAAGCCCACTACGCCATGTTCGGCACGAACGTCAGCCGCCATCAGATCGTGGCCGTGGTACTGCTGCTGGCGCTGTCGATCGGGCTCACCATCGTCCTGTCCACGACACGGCTCGGGATCTACATCCGGGCCATCGCCGACGACGTCGAAGCCGGCGACATCGTGGGTATCCCGACCCGGGCGGTTGCCATCGGGGTGTGGACGTTCTCCGGTGCGCTGGCCGGCCTGGGCGGTGCTCTCATCGTGCCGATGAGCACGCTCACCGAACTGGCAGTGCTGTTCGTGCTCATGCGGTCGCTCGCCGCCGCCATCCTCGGTGGCTTCGACAGCCTGCCGCTGGCCCTGGTCGGCGCCCTCATCTTCGGAATGGTGGAGGCCGTGGTGGGCGGTGCCGTCTTTGGACCCGTCTCGTCGGGCGCCCGGGAGGTCATCCTCATGGCCCTGCTCTTCGGCGGCATCCTCCTCATCGCCCGGCAACGGGGGACGATGATGATCGGGGAGGCGTGACGATGCGCCGCTACTTGAGCGTCCTCTCTCCCAACGTCCCGCCGTGGGGTTACGCCGCCTTCCTGATCATGGCCCTCGGCTGGGTGCATGTGGTCCCGAAGTTCTGGGTGTTCCTGGGCGGGGCGGCCTGCCTGCTGGCCATCTCCGGCCTCGGGCTCTCGGTCGTGGTGGGCTGGGCAGGTGAGGTGTCGTTGGCCTCGGCCGCCCTCGTCGGTACGTCGGTGTACCTCACCGGCTACATGGTCCGGGGTGACGGCCTCGACCTCCCGTTCCTCGTCGGATTGGGGGCCGGGATGGCAGTGGCGGCGGCGCTGCACGCGTTCGCTGCACTGGCCACCGCCAAGCTGTCGGGCATCTACGTCATGGTCCTGACCCTGGGGCTCCAGGTCACCATCGAGCGGACCGTCTTCTCGGTGTCCAAGCTGACTGGCGGGTCCGAGGGCGTGTACCTCAGCCGGCCGAGCTTCCTCGGCATGCACTTCGACTCAGACACCAGCTTCTACTACCTGTGCTTCGGCGTACTGGCCATGGTGGTGGTCTTCCTCACCCTGTTCCGCCAGTCCCGCCATGGCCGGGCGATGCTGCTGGTGCGGACGAACCGCGAGGCGGCCGCCGCCGTCGGCATCTCGCCCTGGCGCTACAAGATCCTGGCCTTCGTCATCTCCGGCCTGTGCCTGGGCCTGGCCGGGGCCATGACCGCACCGCTCTACCGTTCCCCGCCGACCCTGCTGCAGTACCTGTCGTTCGCCTCCCTGTTCCTGCTGGCCGTGCCCGTCACCGCCGGATCCGAGTCGCTGATCGCCGTCATCGTCGTGGCCTTCGCCTTCACGATGACGCCGGCGCTGCTGGAGGAGATGAGCCTGCGCCTCTCGCCGAACATCGTCGGTGGCGTGGGCCTCCTGGCCGGTACGTACATCGGCGCCCGGGGCATCGGCGGAGCCATCCTCGACCGGCTCCGCGACAGGAGGGAGCGAGCGACACTGGCCGCCGCAGGATTGCTCGGCACCACTGTCGAGCTCCGCGACGGCCGCGAGCCGACCGTGATCGACACCACCCCCGCCGGCCGCCCGGCTCGCCGGACCCGGCCCGCCCGGGTTCCCGCCGGCGCAGCGGCGACGAACGGCGGGGAACTGGTACCCGCCCCGGCCGGTGGCCTCGCCTCGGTCCTGAGTAGCGGCGGTGGGCTCACACTCCCGCCGCGTCCGGTC
>JAICGL010000773.1 GCA_025923175.1 Acidimicrobiia bacterium | reverse complement strand
GGTCGAGCGCCTCGGCCGGCTAGTCGCCCAGCTACTTGACCTCTCCCGGCTCGAATCGGGGACCTTCCCGCTCCAGCGGAGCGCCTTCGAGGTACAGCCGGTACTGGAAGATGCTGCCGACGAGTCCCGGTTGCACGCCCCCCATGTGCAAGTCTCGGTGTCGGTGGAAGAGCCAGGGCTCGTGGCGGACGGTGACCCGGAGCGGGTCCACCAGGTGGTCGCCAACCTGCTCGAGAACGCCATCCGGCACTCACCCACCGGGGGGAAAGTCGAGGTCCGGGCCCGTCCCGACAAGGGACGGGTCGCCATCGAAGTACTGGACGAGGGGCCAGGCATCCCCGAAGAGGAGGCGAGCCGGGTGTTCGAACGCTTCTACCGGGCCGACACCGCCCGGTCGTCGAGCGCCGGGGGCGCCGGCCTCGGCCTGGCCATCGCCCGCTGGATCGTCGACCTGCACGGCGGCGACATCCGGGCGGAGCGCCGGGCGCCGACGGGGTGCCGCATGGTCGTCCTGCTCCCGGGCGCCGCCCGGTGACCTTCCACCGAGGAGACAAGATCTTGACCGGAGAAGCATCGGTTCTCGAAGCGCTACAGCGCATCCGGCGGGGCGAGATGGTCCTCGTCTCCGACGGGGCCGACCGGGAGGACGAGGCCGACCTGACCATGGCCGCCCAGTGGGTGACGCCTGAGGCGATCGCCTTCATGCTCCGCCACGGCCGGGGTCTGGTCTGCATGCCCTGCGAGGGCGCCCGCCTCGACCGTCTCGGCATCGGAGCGATGGTCACCGAGGCCGGCTGCGACACCGCCTTCACCGTCTCGATCGACCACCGCAGTGTCGGCAGCGGCATCTCGGCGGGCGACCGGGCCGCCACCATCCGGGCCGTCCTCGATCCCTGGGCCGGCCCGACCGACTTCGTCCGGCCGGGTCACGTGTTCCCGCTCCGGGCCCGTGACGGCGGCGTCCTCATGCGGACGGGCCACACCGAAGCGGCGGTCGACCTGGCCCGCCTGGCCGGTCTGGCGCCCTGCGCCATTATCTGCGAGGTCCTCAACGACGACGGCACGATCGCTCGCGGCCCCGAACTCGAACGCCTTGCCGCCGACCACGATCTGGCCCGCGTCACGATCGAAGACCTGGTCGCCTACCGCCAGACGGCGTTGCGCCCCGGGGTGCGAGTCCCGGCCGTTTCATAACGTTCGTTACCGCAACGGTCGTTATGACCCGTGCGCTTCCTTGGCGATCCGGTGGGGCCCGACCTGGACCAGCCGCGCCAGCGTGACGAGCCCGAGGCCGCCGACGAGGTTCCCGACGGTCACGATGCCGGCGACCTCGACCCATTCGGCGTAACCGAACGGGGCGCCGGCTTGGAGAGCGGCGAAGAGCAGGAGCGACACGACCACCGTGTGGCTCAGGCTGCCCGCGATCAGGAGGAACGCCGAGAAGATGGCCACCACGAGTTTGGCCGGCATCGATTCGGTGGCCCGCTCCATCCAGGTCATCAGAGTGATGACGATGCCGCCCAGGATGGCCAGCGTGAACGTCTCGCCGAGAGGGAAGGCGACGTACTTGGTGCCGAGCTCACGGGCCGTGCCGGCGAGATCGGGATGACTCACCACGATCAATCCCATCATCACCCAGCCGCCAACGAGGTTCATGGTCACCGTTCCGGCCCACAGCCGCAGGAGCTGGCCGACGCTGCCCCGGCGGGCGGTGACCGCCGCCACCGGAACCAGGAAGTTCTCGGTGAAGAGCTCGCTCTGGGCGAGGAACAGAGCGATGAAGCCGATCCCGAAGCCCAGCCCGGCCAGCAGGATGCTGCCGGTCTCGTGGAGGATCAGCAGCAGGCCCAGGATCCCGACGCCGACGTCGAGGCCGCCGAGGAGACCTGTGGCCAGAAGGTTGCGCCAGCTGCGCGACAGCCGGTACTCGCCGTCGGCC
>JAICGL010000772.1 GCA_025923175.1 Acidimicrobiia bacterium | reverse complement strand
GTCGCTCGGCCCGGCCGACCTCGAGGACTGTGCCTCCTCGGGCGGGGCGGCGGCCATGAAGGCCTTGGCCTTCCTCCGCCGCAAGCCGGTCACGGTGGCGTAGGACCGAGACCATGGGCGGCCAGGTCGTCGACACGCAGTCAGCCTCCGAGTTCATGCGGGAGACCCTGGAGACGGTCACCCGCGACGAACTGCTCTCGGTGGCGGCGCTGCTCGACGCCAAGGCGGCGGGATTCGCCGCCCTCCTGGGCTCGCCCGGCCAGGCCCGGCAACTCCCCCGGGAAGACTTGCGCCGGGTGTTGCGAAGCATCTTCGCCACCCGGCGCAAGGCCGACGCCATCCTCGACGACGTCGGCCCGGCCCGCCTCGGCGCGGCGATCGACGACCTGCTCCACGGCGACGGCCTCGTCACCGAGCGGTTCAACGCATTCGACGCCGTGCTGGCCGCCTATCCCGAGCAGGGTTTCGACGTACCCTCCGAGTTGCTGCACTTCACCGCCCCTGACCGGTGGTGGCTGTGGACCCGATGGATGTGGGATCCCCGTGCCGGCACCGGTTCGCTGGCCCTCGTCACGACCGAGGACTTCGACCTCGACGGGCCGGACCGGGGAGAGGGCTACCTGCGGGTGGGGGAGGCCATGGCCTTCGTCAACGAGACGGGAAAGGCAGTGGGGTTCACCGACCTCGGCTCGGGCATGTTCGGGACCGACGTCTTCCTCGCTTGCGTCTACTCCGTCTACATGTACACCGTGCTCAGGCTGCGGATGACCCAGGAGTTCAACCGCATCGTGCCCGAGCTTCCCGACCTGGTGCGGCGCCTGCTCGGCGTCTATCGACCGGAGGTCTGAAGGCCATGCCTGTCGGAGGCCACAAGCAATACCCCGCTCCCATCGAGCACGACCTCGCCGTGGTGGAGTCCACGATCTCCGGGCGGTCGTGGGAGCTGCCGTCGATGTGGAACCGGATGTTCGAGCAGCGCGTCATCTGGGATTACGACACGGCCGGCTTCGAGAAGATCGGCGCCCTGCCGGGCGGGGAGTCCCTGGAGTGGTGCTACGGCTGTGGCAAGTGCGTGCCGGTGTGCCCCGTCGACCTCGTCGGGGAGTACGGCCCCCGCAAGATCCACCGCAAGGTGCAGACGGGTATGGACCTGTTCAACGATCCCGATCTGTGGCTCTGCACCACCTGCATGAACTGCTTGCGCGTCTGCCCGAAGGAAGTCGACATGATCAAGATCATGCCGGCGGTGCGGGAGCAGGCCGTCGGCGAGGGCCAGGTGCCCGCCGAACTGCAGGACGTGTTCGAGAAGACCTTCCGGTACGGCAACTGCCTCGGCGAGAACGCCCGGCGCCGCCACGCCTGGACCAAGGCGGCCGGGGTGCCGGTGCGGGTGCTGTCGGCCTCCGACCCCGGCCCGGTCGACGTGCTCGTCTGGGTCGAGGACTACTGGAGCTACCACCCTCGCGGGCAGCAGGCGGCGCAGGCCTTCGCCCGGGTGGCGACTGCGCTGGGGATCGACTGGGCGATCGTCGGGCCCGAGGAGAAGACCGTGGCCGACTCGCAGCGGCTGGCGGGGGAGAAGGGCCTCTTCGAGGCGATGATGGAAGACGTCGTCGCCACGCTGGCCAAGTACGAGTTCAACCGCATCGTCACGCCCGACCCCCACGCCTACAACGCCTTCACCAAGGTCTACCCGCAGTACGGCCACGAGTACGAGGTGCTGCATTACACGCAGCTCCTCGCCCCCCTGATGGATCAGGCGGAGTTCGTGCGTCAGATAGAGGCCTACGAGGACGCCGACCGATCGACGCTGAGCCGCGCTTACAAAGTGCTCGTCACGGCGTGGCGCACCCACCCGTTTCCCATCCTGCGCGCCAAGGAATTGCAGAGCTGGCACGACGGCGAATACGCCGACATGGTGACGCCGCGTGCCCTTCCCGATC
>JAICGL010000771.1 GCA_025923175.1 Acidimicrobiia bacterium | reverse complement strand
TTGGGCGCCTGCACGCCCGACGCGCCGACCGCCGTAGCAGACGCCGGTTCCAGGCTGCGTAGGTCGGACTTCGGCGTCTCCGCCGTCTGGTGCTGCTGTAGCGCTCGCTCGGCCGCCGTCACTTCGGCTTGGGCGGTCGCCCGCTCAGCGGTGTTCTTGGAGGGGATGGCGTTGAGACGGCCTCGGGCGGCATCCAGTTGGCTACGCAACAGACCGAGTTCGGCATTGACCGCCGCCTGAGTGCGCCCGCCGATTTCGGCCCCGAGCTCCTCGGCGGTGACGTCGGCCAGCAACTCGGCCTGTTCCGGTGTGGAGCTCCGTGCGGAGATGGCGATCGTCCCGACTTCGGCGGCAGCCACTGCCGCCACGGCAGAGCGCACCTGCCCGCGGTCCATTTTCAGGCGGGCCGCCACCCGGCTGGGCACTTCTCCGGTCGTCGCCAGCAGGGCAACCTGATCGATGTTGTAGCTCTGGCGGCCCGTCGATTCGTAAATCAACGTGTGGGTCGCCTGGTACGTCGAACTCTGCTGCGTTTTCCCGGGAGCTGTGAACCATCCGGCGCAAGTGCCGAGCACGAAGCCGAGGACCACGACGAGCAGCCGGCGTCGCAGCACCTGGAACGAGCCACGAACGCCCATAGGCGATGGGTGAGTCGGCCGGCGCCCGGTGCCGGCGGTCGGTTCTGACGCGTACATGGGCGGGGTCGAACGCACCGCCGACGGCCGCCGCGTCGTGACGGCAGGCCTGACAGGAGCGGTCTCCGTCACCACCGGCCTGACGGGAGCCGCATCGGTCACCAGCGGCGGCACAGACCGAACTGTTTCGCCAGCCGGGGAATTCAAGCCTGGGCCGTCGCCGTTCGCCGCTGGCTGTGCGGCATTGCTCTCGATCCACTCGTGGAGCCGCCACTCCGGCACGTTGAACCACCCGGCCACGGAAGCCAGGGACGCTCCGTTGGCCACGGAGCGCGCCGCGACCGCCAGGACCTCCTTCGGCGGAATGGGGTCGGCAGAGGATCCGTCAGCCTCGGTCATGGCCACGCCCTGTGAACGCTGTAGCGGCGACTGGCTTACGGAGGCGAAACCCGTCCAATCGATCCGAACCTGCTTCGTAGGCCTCGAACGTGCGCTCAATGACGCGGCACTGGTCGAACTCTGCCCTGGCTTTGGCCGCCGCCGCCTCGCCCAGACGCCGGCGGGTGGTGGGATCTCCGGCCAGTCGCTCGATGGCCGCTTCCAGGGCGGCAGCATCCCGGACGGGGACGAGCAGCCCGGTCCGGTCGTGGTCGACCACCTCGCGGCAACCCCGGATGTCGGTGGCCACGATCGGAAGGCCGGATGCGGCGGCCTCCATGGCCGAACGGGGGAAACCCTCCCGGTGGGAGGCCAGCACGTAGACGTCGAAGGCGGCATAGAGCCGTTCGGGGTCGTCGCGGTGGCCTAGGAATCGCACGCCGGCCGCTTCCGCCGCCTCCACATCGGCGGGCGTGAGTGGGTCGCCCTTGTCGGCGTCGAACGGACCGGCCACCACGACTAACAGGTCGGAGTGCCGGGCCAGCAGCCGCTTGGCGGCCTCGAATAGTTCGGCGTAGCCCTTCTCCCAGACGAGGCGACCGACGACGCCCACCACCACCTGGTTCTCGCCGATGCCAAGCTCGGTCCGCACTTCCCTCCGGACCTTCTCCGGCTGAGGCTGGAAACGGTCTAGGTCAACGCCGTTGCCTAGGAGGCGCAGCTTCTGCCGGGGAACCCCGAGGCGGGCGAGGGTCTCGAGGTCTTCAGGGTTCTGGACGAGCTCGATGTCGCTGCAGGCGGCGGCGAGCCGCTCCAGGGTGTAGACGGGTAGGCGGCGAGCCGGCCGGTCCGTCGGCTGGGCGTAGAGGCCGTGCTGCGTATTGACCACCAGCGGCACCCGGGCGGCCCGGGCAGCCATGCGGCCGTAGA